>JAFRZQ010000416.1 GCA_017442465.1 Anaerotignum sp.
CCGACAATTTCATGCATGTTTTTTCTCCCAGATATCCCGCCAGTTTTTCCAGCAAAGGCTGAACGGCATACAGGAAAAACAGCCCGCCCAGACCAAAACGGATACTGGGATTCAGCGCAATGCGCCCGTCAAACTGGATGGTATATTTCGTATAATCCCACATCCAGCCACCGGTGGCAAATTCCATGATATAGCTGGTCAAAAGCTCCACCGATGTGGTAATGAGCACCGTCCCCAAAAACACAAGGATCGGGCTGTACCACCTTCTCTTTTCCTTCACACCCTTCAGGCAAAAAAGCAGAAGCAGTGTACCAAAGCCATAAACAGGACAGTATGGCCCGAACAGGAAACCTCTGTTGGAAAAACCCCATTTATAAATGAAAACCTCCAGAAATACTTCATAGCACCAGCCGATGATAGCATAGGCAAGAAAGCAAAGGAAAATAGCACTCAATTTTTTTCTCATAAAAATACCCCTTTCCATAGCAAACAACTCTATGTTTAGGGGTATGGTACTATATTCCAGATTGTTTTTGTAGGCTTTTAAGAAAATCGTAAGAAAATATCCGATTATTCTTTCATAAATGCCTGCAATTTGGGAAATGCCGCCTTCATCTGCTGATAGCCGTGGTGATAGAATTTGCTCAGCTTATGATAATCCGTTTCCGTACGGCTCACTTCCTTCATCTCAGGGCGGATGGAAAGGACAGTTCCTTCCTTTTCCTTTTCATGGATGAAGTCCAGCGTTCTGTTATAGTTTTCATGGCGGCGGAGCATGGCTGCTTCCAGTGCAGGATATTTTCTGCCGCTGATCCTTGCCACCATTTTTGTGCTTTTGGACAGCTTCATACGAAATTCCTTCCGTCTGGTCTCGATCACGACTACCTTATCACAGCCCATTTCGAAGGCACGTTTTACAGGGATGGAATCGGCTACACCGCCGTCGGCATAGGGCACACCATCGATCTCCACCACGGCGGACATACCGGGCAGAGCAGAAGACGCCTTGCCAATTTCCATCAGATAGTATTTATCTGCACCTTTATCTGTGAAATAGACCGCTTCGCCAGTCAGACAGTTGGTAGATGCAAATTCCCGCTGGATGGGGTTTCTGAAATAGGCATCATAGTCAAAAATAAAATATTTCTGAGGATATTCCTTAAAGGCCCAGTCCAGATCAAAGAAATGGCCGGTTTTCAGCAAGGTTTTCACCCCGAAATAATTCAGACTTTTATCTGTCAATATCATGCTGTCACGGCCGCGGCCGATCTGCCCTGCCAGATAGTTCATGGCATTGCAGGCACCGGCAGAAGTGCCGATCACATAATCAAATTTCACGCCCTGCTCCAGCAGGAAATCGATGGCACCGGCAGTGAACACACCGCGGTTGGCACCGCCTTCCAAAACCAAACCGATTTTCATAATTTTTTCACTCTTTTCTATAAAAAGTGCCGCTGGAAAACCCAACGGCACCATATTTTTTCATTACGTCTGTTCTGCTCTTTCCTTTGCCAGCTCTTCTGCGTGTTCTTTTGCATTTTTCGCAATGCGTTTTGCAGTTTTGCGGGCATTGTTTTTGCGTTTTCTTTCATTCATCCACAGATACAGTACAGGGATGAATACCAGTGTAACTACAGTAGACAATGCCAGACCAAAGATTACTGCGATGGACAGTTCCTGCATCATTTCGGAGCCTTCTGCTCTGGACAGGGCCATAGGCAGCATACCCAGAATGGTCGTCAGTGTCGTCATCAGGATGGGACGCAGACGACGGGGGCCCGCTGTGGTCAGAGCCTCAAAACAGCTCATGCGGCGGTCCATCAGCTGGTTGGCATAGTCAACCAGAACGATACCGTTATTTACTACCATACCGACCAGCATAACGAAGCCCATCATAGCAGGCATGGTGATGGTCTTGCCTGTAATGAGCAGACCAAGGATGGCACCGGTGATGGCCAGAGGCATGGAGAACATAACGATGAAAGGATAGCGCAGGGATTCAAACTGGGATGCCATGATCATGAATACCAGAAGCACTGCCACAACCATGGCTGTGGTCAGGCTGTCGAAGGAATCATTCATCATTTCCATCATACCGCCGAATTTATAGCTGCAGCCATCAGGCAGTTCAAAGCCCGCCATGGCATCTTCCACCAGTTCCTGGGCTTCGCTGGTGCTCATGCCCTCAGCAGAAGCATTGATGGTGATATAGTTTTTCTGGTTTTCACGGGTGATGGATGTGGCTGTTTCGCCCATGGAAACCGTTGCTACATCCCCCAGAGGTACCTGGGTGCCGAAACCGGAGGTTACGGTCAGATTATTCAGGTCTGTCAGATAATTGATATGGTCTGTATCATAACGGATGACAACATCGATCTCTGTGCCTTCCATTTTATATTCTGTAGCAGTGGAGCCGGAGATGGCTGTGGACAATGCCCCTGCAATGGATGCAGTTGTGATGCCATACTGAGAAGCCTTGCTTCTGTCAATAGTCACATGGGCTTCGGGAACCGTTTCCCCTGTGGAGCCTTCCACACCGGTAAGACCGGGCACTTCAGACAGATATGCCACCAGATCTTTTTCCAGTTCTACCAGAGTCGGAGAATCATAGCCGTATACATTCATGGTCACATCGGCAGATGCCAGAGAGCCCATAGCTGCATCGGAGGAGGCAACGGAAATATCCGCACCGGGGATATCCCCCAGAAGACCTTCGATCTCCTTGCAGACTTCATTGGTAGAACGGCTTCTGTCCCCTTTTTCCACCAGGTTCACAGTGATGGAAGCAGAGTTCGTGCCTGCTGCCATGATGCCGGAACCAACGTTGGC
>JAFRZQ010000417.1 GCA_017442465.1 Anaerotignum sp.
GGTGCAGAGAATGAATTTAGCCGATCCGGGTGCAGAGCAGAAGGTTTCCATAGAATTTGTGGAAATGAAGCCTCGTATCATGCTGAATGTACCATTGATTTTTGATGATTATGAAAGAACAGATGCCTTCATGATGGAAAAATTCAGCGATCCCACTGCCATGGCAAGAACAGTCGTCACCAGTGTGGCAAACACGCTGACGGGAAATACTTACAGTGTCAGACCCCAGGTGGAAGGCTTTGTTGCAGCACTGCGAAATAAAAAGACCAGAAAAATCACTTTCTATTGGGGAAATATGGAATACAAAGGGATTCTGGAAATGGTCAGTGCGGAATATACCATGTTCAATATGGAGGGACATCCCATCCGTGCCACAGTGAATCTTGGGATTCTGTTGGTAGATGAAACGATCATGGATAATAATATGGGCTACTGGCAGGAAAGTTATGATAAGGCATTTAATGAAGATGGTTCTGTTCTTGGTTCTGCGGTGCAGAGCGTTGGGAATCTGTTAAATATCAAGTTGTAAGAATGAGGGTTGCTTATGGGACTGATATCGAATGTTGTCAGCAGTGTTACGGGGAAGGTGGACAAGGCTTTGCTTTGTGTGAAAAAACCGGCTGCAGCAAAAGTGAATACAGAAATCAATTCTATGCTTGGTGCTGTTGGCGCATCCCTGAATACCAGTTTGCTTCCTCTGTTGGGCGGTGCCTCCAGTAATGTGGACCTGCGGGCGAAGATGGCTGCCAGTCAGAAGGGTTTTCTTTCCAGTTTTACTTCCATGAAGAATGTTGCAAAGCAGGAAGGCTATCATGTGATGGAAGTAAAATATAACCCCAGCAGGATCAGGATACAATCCCATGGCGGAAATCAGCTGATGCCCGGACCTGCCGGTGCAGGTGCGAATATGCAGATGCAGTCTACCATGCCTGCCATGACTACCATGCAGGTGGAACTGCTATTTGATGATATGAACAAGCAGGATGCGTTTATGATGGAAAAATTTTCCGATGTCAGTGCCGGAGCCATTGTTTCTGATATTTCCGGCGTTGTAAAGAATATTATAGGCGATGGATATACTGTGCAAAGAGAGATCGAGGGCATCATTGCGCTGATCACCCAGTCTGAAACCAGACAGGTGGTTTTCTACTGGGGCGATATGGCCTTTGCAGGCGAAGTGATCGGCATTGAAGCGAAATATACCATGTTTAATCCACTGGGGCATCCGGTAAGAGGTACTGTCAGCCTGACGATTCGCGAAGGCGGCCCTGATGGTGACAATAGTGGCGATGCATATTGGGATGATGCCTATAAGGAAATGATGAAGGGTGGCGGCCTGATGGGTAAACTGGCCGGCGCAGCAGGCAATCTTCTGAATTTGAAATAATGGACGGTGAACAGAGATGGCAACCTATACTTACGCAAATCTGAAAAGTAAATATGATAATTTCCACCATCCTGTGATCGTTCTGAAGGTGAATGGAAAGGACTTTGCGAAAAATAAAGCAGGGCTCGTGGTATCGGATATCGAGGTGGAACTGACCAGCGGGTTTGAAGCATCCATTGCGTCCTTTATGATATATAATACTTTTGATACGGATAACTCCTGTTACCGGATCAACGATATTAAGGCATATATCATGCTGGGGTCTTCTGTGGAGATCGCGCTGGGATATGAAAAAGAAGCGCAGATCGTTTTCTGCGGCTATATTTCCCGAGTGAATTTCGTTTATGAAGAAGGAGATATGCCCGGTGTTCGGGTAACAGCTATGGATGTAAAAGGTGCCATGATGGCAAACAACTATTCCAGACAGCTGACCGCAACGACTTATGGCGAGGCAGTCAGGGAGATCCTGAATAAAGGCCCTTATATGAGTATGTCCGGCTCTCAGATCATCAAACAGGTGGTCGTTTCTGATACACCGGATAAACCTCTGGTGCCGCCTGTGCCTCCGAAGGCATCGGACAGAACAGTGGAAATGGTAGCAGAAAGCGACTATGAATTTTGCGTGAAAGCGGCAAAAAAATATAATTATGAATTTTTTACAGAATGCGGCAATGTATATTTCCGCCCTGCGAAATCCAATACGGAGATCGTGATGGCCATGGGGCCGGCGGAAGGGCTGCGTTTCTTTGATATAGAATACGACATTACGGGGCTGGTGGAAACGGTAAAAGCCCGCAGCACCGATGTGGGTAAGGCAAAGCTGATCGAAGCACAGCAGAAAATGAACAATAAAATTTCCATTGGGAACAAAGCCAAGAAATTTGTAAAGAAATCGGAAAAGGTCTATCTGGATGCAACCATTACATCCAAGGAAGAAGCGGAAAACCGTGTGAATTCTTTGGTAGAGGAAATTTCCTACCGCTTTGGCACACTGGAGTGTGTCTGCATCGGATTGCCGGAACTATTACCCGGGAAATTCTTTGAACTGAAATCCATGGGTTCTCCTCCGGAGAATAAGTTCTATCTGCACCGCGTGGTACACCGTATGAATCAGGACGAGGGTTTTACCACAAAGCTTTACGGAAAAGCAGCTAGCATTGAAAACAGCACGTTAGGGGGTCTGACAGGTGGGCTTATTTGATGTGATCGATGAAATTGCGGAAAAACAAATCATGAAAACTGATACGGGGGATAACCGTATTTTTGGTGTCATGGTAGGCACCGTTGCAAAAAATTATGATAAAGATATGCCCGGCAGAGTCTGTGTGACCATCCCTGTGCGAGACAAGGAAGCCAATGAACTGCAGTGGGCAAGGGTAGCCATGCTCAGCCACGGCAAAAGCTGGGGACATTACTTCCAGCCGGAGATCGGCGATCAGGTGTTATTGGCCTTTGAACAGGGTAATATTGAAAAACCTTATGTGATCGGCTGTGTGGCGAAGGACAGTAACAGTTTTCTGAGAAAAGCCTTTGATCAGCACAATCAGTATAAGAAAATCACAACAAAAAACGGAAGTACCATCACTTTTGAAGATAATATGCAGGGAGAAGGCATGAAGGATAAGATCACCATCCAGACTGCTAAGGAATCTCATACGATCCTGATGGACAACGAAAATAATAAGATCGTTGTGAAGGACAAGGAAAATAAAAATTATATTGAAATGAAGACCCAGACCGGTCATATGAAGATCAAGGCAGACACAAAGCTGACGATCCAGGTGGGAGAAAACATCACATTGACCATGAATGGCAACAATGGCAGTGTGACACTGGATTGCAGCAAGCTGACGGTAAAAACCACCGGAAACACAAAACTGGAGGCAACAGGCTCCTTTAAAGCATCGGGAGCGAATGTAACACTGGATGCATCGTCTATGCTGAAGGCGACCAGCAGCGGCGTAACGACTATCGGGGGTTCTCCGATCAAGATCGGCTAAGAAAAGAGGGAGAAAATGGCACAGGATTTTTTAGGCAGCGGCATGAAATTTCCGCCAAAAATCAACCCTGCAACGGGCAGATTTGAAGTGGCGGCAGGAGAGGCCAGCGTAAAGGAATCGGTTTATCTAATTCTGATGACCCAGAAAACAGAACGCTGGATCCGTCCTGATTTTGGTTCATCTCTGATGAACTATACCTTTATGAATACCAATACAACAGTATTGAATATGATGGCTAGAGAAATCGCCGGTGACCTGATGCGTCAGGAACCGCGCATTTCCGATGTGGAAGTGAAAATCGATGCAAAATCAAAACCGGGATGCCTGCTTATTTATATCGGCTACCGGATCAGAGAAACAAACGTAATTGATAATCTGGTGTTCCCTTTCTACCTGAATACCACATGGGAGGAAGAGGAACCGCTGACAGAGCCTGTATTCGTTGAAGAATAACAGACAGGAAAGGATTGGGAGAAATGAAGCAGGATAACTATAAAATGGATCCACGGAATGTGGAGGATATACGCAATCAAATAGCGCATCTTGCAAAAGGCTACGTGCCGGAATGGAATTTCGACACTTCTGATCCTGATATCGGTTCTGTACTGGCGCTGCTTTTTGCAAATCAGATGGGGAAAAACGTGGAGCGTTTCAATGATATGCTGGAACGCTATCGTACAGAACTGGTAAATCTGATGGAAATTTCTCCTTTGCCTGCGCACCCCGCGGAAGCGACTGTCCTGATGGAGCTGGCTTCTGAAGCGGATGAAGGTGTGTATATTCAGGCAGGCAGCCGCCTGCTGGCAGCAGAGGAAGAAGAAAAAATCGTATTTGAAACAGCATTTCCCGTTTATCTGACCCCTTCCAAGCTGCGTACGATCTTTATGACTTCCGGTGAAAAGGGCAGAGTGCTGCCTGTTTTCGGCGATCTGAAGCGGAAAGCCTATGTGCCGGAAGAAGCAGTCGTTACAGAAGCGGAGGATGATGAAAGCGGGATGAAACCCTTCGATCTGTTCCGCTTTGCGAGGGAAGGACTGGAACGGCAGGCTGTGGTGCTGTATCACAGCAGTATTTTTGACGTGGAAAATGAAACGATCTATTGCAGGGTCACAGGCAATCCTGCATTCCTGCAGCGTTTTGCAGCGGGAGATTTTCGTTTTTTATATTATACAGAAAAGGGATTTATCCCTGTGGAAAACTGTCAGGTCATGGGGAACCATATCCTGATCGTAAAGGAAGAAACCAATAAGCCTGTGATGATAGACGGCAGGGAATACAGCGTTTTTGTGCTGGAGGCAAAGGAACCCCAGAAGGAAGCGATCTCTTTCGAATCCATTTCCTTCTCCTCTGCAGGTAGCCCCAGAGTGGCGGAGTATGTTGGCAATGGCACAACAGATTTTGAACCGGAACGGTTCTATCTGTTCGGGGATACACTGGCGCTTTTTTCTGAATGCTATATCGGCATGAACCATTATTTTAATAAAAAGGATTCCCGTATCACACTGAAATTCCACACATCCTTTGAGGAACGATATGTGGGTCTTTCCAGACAGGAGGAGAATGCCGATCTGAGAATTATTAAGAGAAAGCCCCATGCAGCAACGGAAACACTGGTTTCCTATGCTTATGCAGAGGAAATTTCCGTGGAATAC
>JAFRZQ010000418.1 GCA_017442465.1 Anaerotignum sp.
ATAATAATCCACTTTGTATCCATTTTCTTTTTCTGATACATGAGGTTCTTCATAGGACCCAAAGAAGTGCTCTGTTCCGTCAATAAATTTCTGTGCGATCCGCTCCGCTTCCTGCTTTGACAGATCGCCCTTGCCCTCTGTAACATCTTCCCGCAGCAGAAGCCCATAGGTGCCATTTACCGTCAGAGAAGTCGTTTCCCCGCGGTAGATATTCTGCTCACCCCGCACCATCACCGTTGTTTTCTCCCCTGCAAAAAACAGTCGTTCCAGCGTTTCCTTGCTGTATTCCGGCAGTTCCGCCTGCAGACGAGATTTGGAAGACGTCTCTGTCGGCAATTCTGTATACATAGCAATGCCGTTCTGAGAGAGAACCTCAAAAATAGCCCGTTCCTGGGCAGTTGTCATAGTATTTTCCTGCCGCTGTCTGTAATTCAGCCCTGCCAGCACCGCATTCAGTATCACCAGCAGAATAATGACAAATTTTTTCGCATTTCCCCACTCCATGAGCGTCCTCCTTTCTTTTTATTCTTCCGGTGCCACATCCGTCAGGTCTTTTTCCTGATCCGTATCCACCACAAATGTATATTCATACAGTGTTACAAACCATTTCAGCCTCATACTGCCTTCCAGGTCCACATGATAGCCCATGGCGATATTTTTTACATCGGTAATATCCTTATCTTCCACGATGGTCTGATACATTTTATTGGCATCATCCAGCGCATCGATAAACTGCACATTGATCTGTTCGCTTTTTTCCTCTGCCTGCTTGAAATTCACAGCATATCTGCGGTATTCCTTCACCGCCTGATTGCGTAATGTCACTTCGATGGCATGCTGAGAATCGATGCTGTCCCGCAAAGGCTGAGACAGGTATACCGGCAGATCATCCACCACATAATCAAAGTAATATACGACCTCATTATTGATCGTATGTTCAATATCCGCCAGATAAATATCTGTTTTCAGAGAGTTGTCGTTTTTCAGGAAATTACAGCAGATCTGATAGCCTTCCAGAAGATCCGTTCTGCCCTCTCCGATATAATTTTCATAGTTAAAATATTCCAGCACCTTGATATCCGGATAATACTTTACTACCGTTTCGCTGTCACTGAAAACAAAAGTTCCGTCTTCATCCTGGCTGCTCCAGTCCATAGAGAAATTTCGGAAGAAATTCCCAACTGTATCTTCCAATACGGCACGGCTGGCTTCTCCATCCTTCTCAAAGACGAATTCTCTCTCCAGAGGTTTGTACTGATAAGGCAGGAAGGCCCACTGGGGCAGGAACATATTTCTCCACAGTGCCGATGCACTGGTACGCTGTCCGGTAGATATATAACGCATTTCACTTTCCTTCGCAGTCAGTGTTTCATACAGCGCGGAGGAAGCACTGCCGGCTTCTCCCCGGAACAGCACACATTCATTGGTATCGGAATTGACAAAATACGCCAGGCTTTCCTCTCCGTTTCGCATACCGGGAACAATGGTGATATAATCGAATCGTTCCAGTTTTTCGTTTGTTTTCAGGTCTTTATAGTCTTTCAGATATTCTTCCGACGCGATCATAAAGTCATACTGCATGACAATACAACGGCTGGAGAGGATCTCTTTCCAGTCAGCTGTGTTTTTCTGTGGCATCGTCTTGTTTCGGGATAATATCTCCCCTAACGCCCTGTTTGCCACATCCAGCATGCTGCTATTCCCCACTTCGTCAGGATAATAGACAGAAAAAGTGCCTTCTCCCTCCCCAACAGCATATCGGGTCGCCAGAAGGACATCCCCGTCTGCTTCCTGTTCATCCGCATCGAAGATATCTGTCAGAGAATAAAAAAAGTTATGGCCGCTTGTTCCTTGCAGCCATAACTCTCCAGATTGCACAATCGCAGTTATGACCAACAGAACAATGACAAAATTCGTAATTTTGTATACTTTCATTTGATCTCACCGCTTTTTCTATGAAATTGATTGATTATTAAAATATCACATTCAGTCCGGGCAGAGCGATCAGTCGCTGCAGCTGTGTTTTCACACTCTGAGACACACGCTTGATCACAACTTCCTGTGTTTTGCCCTCAGCCGTCATAC
>JAFRZQ010000419.1 GCA_017442465.1 Anaerotignum sp.
CTGGCCATCGGCCTGGAAGCGACAGTGGAAGACATTATCGCGACCATCCACGCGCATCCTACTGTAACAGAAGCAGTCAGAGAAGCGGCTCTGGCAGCAGAAAAGAGAGCAATTCATATCCCTAATAAATAAAAGTTATACATAATATTGTTGCGGCTGTATCGTCAGACATACAGCCGCAGCCCCTCCCTTCAAATAAAATAATGAAGGACGGAAAACTCTGAAACCCCTGGCTGATGAATTATGGCTGGGGTATTTTTTTGAATAAAAGAATGCCGCCCAAATCAGAACGGCAAAAGGATTGGGAAAAGGTTATTCGCTTTGTAATAGGAGATCAAGAAAATCTTCTAAATTTAGGCCGTGGAAGTATTGTTCGATTTTTTGTGTAGAAAGATGTTTTTTTAGATCGTCTCTTTCTAGCTTGGCACCTGCCAGATAATTTTCCAGCAAGTGAGTATCTCTTATGCCAAAGAAATCTCCGAAGAATTTTATATCGCTGATGAAGCCGTCTTTGGTATTCATAAAAATACTGATTTTTCCGCAGCCTTCAAAGCGTCTGCTTTTTTCTACATGATAGGAGGGGGAGTATCCATAGTTCCAGTCCCATTTGTCATAGCGATCTTTCTTAATTTGTTCGATTCTTTCCAAATCTTTATCAGAAAATTTATATGGTTCAATAACATCTGTTTTTAGGATATGTTTCAATAATAAAAATTTAAACGCTTCAAGAGTAAATCCATCTGGAAGGTAAGGAGCAATGTTAGTTACACGGCTTTTTACAGATTTAGCAGCTTTGGATTGAAACTTATCTGCAGAAACATTCAGCACATTGGAAATAATGGAAAGGTCAGAATTAAACATAAGTGTGCCGTGATGCATGATACGACCTTGTTTTAAGTATTGTGAATTGCCGGAAAATTTTTTGCCGTCGATCGTAATATCATTCCGTCCATTGATTTCGGCAGGGACATTTAGTGATTGAAGAAGTTCTGCAATTGGCTGACAGAAAAGGCGGATATCTAAATCGGTAGCGTTTTTAGCATTTACAATAAAGGTGAAATTAAGATTCCCCAAATCGTGATAAACAGCACCGCCTCCGGAAAGACGGCGAATAACGGAGATGTGTTTTTCTGCAGCAGTTTTATGATTGACTTCCGAAAAGGCATTCTGATTTTTGCCAATAACAACGGTGTTGTTATTTTGCCATAGCATAAAATATTCCTGATTTTTATCCATATGCTCAAAAATATATTGCTCTAAGGCAAGGTTAAAAGCGGGATTGGTACTAGGGGATTCAATATATAACAACAAAGGTCCTCTCCTTTTTACATGGTGCTTTGTATACATAATCGGGAATCTGTATTTATTTTACCATATTCTGTGCAGTGAAAAAAGGTTTATCAAGATATTTCTTAAAAATTCTGAAGTTGAAACTGATACTTTGTGATTTGGTTATCATTTATTACAAATAACAGGTTCGACTTTTTCTGTTTTTAGAATTTTTTCGAAAAACTGTCAAAAATCGCATTTGCGAAATGGGCTAGTAAGTGAAAGGGGAATGAAACCGACCTCTCGGTGCAAGGAGGAATGTGAAATTCTTGGGACTTTCACATTCTCAGAAGAAGACAGTCGGGATGCGGTATAATGATACTCCCGTATGGAATAATCGGGTCGTGATAGAAATATAAATGGAATCAAAAATGAAGGGGTGAGAGAAATGACAAAACTGACTCTTACCAATGTTTACGAAATAGAAGAAAATATGAATCGTGAAAAACTAAGGATAATACTGATCCAATATATAAAAAAGCAAACTGTCTGAATCGGAGGACAGCACAATGAATGGGTCAGATAACAGAAACGGGATTTTGGATGATAAACCGATCGCAGTATTATATCTGCGGTTATCAAAAGAGGATATAGATAAAATCAACAGGGGGGATGACAGCGAAAGCATAAAAAATCAGAGGTTGCTATTAACGGATGAAGCGATCAAACGGGGCTTTGTCGTTGGTGATGTGTATTCTGATGACGATTACTCCGGGACAGACAGTACCAGACCGGAATTTAACCGCATGATCGAGGATGCGAAGTTAAAGAAATTTGATGTGATTCTTTGTAAAACGCAGTCTCGTTTTACAAGAGATATGGAGGTTGCAGAAAAATATATCCACAGAGTATTCCCTTTACTTGGTATCCGCTTTATCGGTGTGGTAGATCATGTGGATACCGATGTGAAAGGGAATAAGAAAGCCCGCCAGATCAATGCTTTGGTAAATGAATGGTATGTGGAAGATCTGTCGGAAAATATTAAGGCGGTATACCGCAGCAAGATGCAGCAGGGACAGTACCTGGGCAGCTTTGCCTTGTATGGATATATCAAAGACCCTGAGGATCATCACAGACTTATCATTGATGAAGAAGCTGCCGAAGTGGTTCGGAAAATATATCGTTACTGTCTGGAAGGGTATGGTGCGCAGAATATCTGTTATAAGCTGCAGGAAGAAGGGATTCTGACGCCGACAGAATATAAGCAGAGCAAAGGGATGAAGTTTTATACGCCCTTGCAGTCGGAATGCTACGCAGGCAAGCATCATCTGTGGAATACAACAACGGTAAAACGGATATTATCCAACGAAATGTATATCGGTACATTGGTACAGGGCCGGGAACGGAAGGTCAGCTACAAAAGTAAAAAAGTAGTTGTCGTTCCAAAAAGTGAATGGATCATGATCCCTGATTGCCATGAACCGATCATATCAAAAGAGGATTTTTACAAAGCACAGGAAGTCATGAAACTAAGACGGAAATATTCACCGGTTTCGGATGTGCAGCATAAAATATATCCGCTGGCAGGAAAGGTTTTGTGTAAGGACTGCGGCAATCTGATGGCTCGTTCAGGCAGGAAAGGAACGGAGTATAATTATCTTCGGTGCAGACTGGCGCTGAAGTCAAAAAATAAGGAATGCTCACCCCATTACATAAGGTATTCTGAGCTGGAAGCAAAAATTCTGGAGGGGCTGCAGCAGCATGTGGATGAGATCCTTATGGATGAAAAGAATCTGGAGGATATTGCAAAGGAATGCCGTCCGAAAAAGGACGCTGCAATGCAGGAACAGAGAAAGTATGCACAATTAAGAGCAGAATATGAAAAACTGCAGGCTGGTCTGAAAAACTGTTACATGGATAAATATTCCGGTGAGCTGGATGAAGTTCTGTTTCTGGAATTGAAAACTGACTATAACAGAAAAATCAAGGCTGTACAGCAGGCAATGGAAGATCTGGATGATAAGGTCAGGTACAGGGAAGAGATTGGATCATCGGAAAAACAGGTAAAGGAACTGGTGAAGAAGTATACGACTTTTTTAGAACTGACTCATGAACTGGTATATGATTTCATCGACTATGTGGAAGTCGGAGAAAAGGACGAAAAAAAGGAACAGGAAGTGATCGTTCACTGGAAATTCTAATACTTTTTTCGCAATTTCGCACAGGCAGGTGAGTGCCGTGACCGTTATCGTCATAGGGTTCCTTTTTTCCGCTTACCAGATCCCGAAAGGCAATGATGCGGTTTTCCGGCAGGACGAAATCGGCCACAGGAGAAATGCCGGTATCCAGAAAGGCGATGGACAGCCCCTTTCTTTTTTCTGCTTTTTCTGTGGTAAAAACCGGTTTCCATAAAGGCATTGGAAGCATCTCCTTTCTCTCTACTAAGGTATGTGAAAAAGAATTTTTGGGGACTTCTGTGCATATCTTTGTTTCAGAAGAAAAAGGAGTGGATATGGGATGGCAGAACAGAACAACAGGGAAGCTTTGCCGATGGGAGAGATGGATACACTGCAGATGCTGCAGCGCATGGAACGGCTGAAAAAGCTGATGGGTACATCTGTGCCCTCTGCCTCTGCGAAGACATTGGAAAAACGGGAGGAACTGCCGCTCTATGCCAGAAACCGGCAGGAGAATATGATCTCTGCAGCCATTCCTTTTCTGGACAGGGAATATCAGAAAGACCTGTATATCATCGTGCGTTTGATGGAGATGCGGCGGGTGCTTTCCGGGGAAGTGCTGGAAGCCCGGGGGAAACAGGAGGAACCGCCGAGTGTGAGAAGGAGAAAACTGCTGGGCGTCGTGCAGGAATATCTGCCGGAAGGAGAACGGCAGCAGATGCAGAGGATGCTGCAGATGATGGATGTGAAAAAAATCATGGAGGGGACGGACAGAAAATGAATGGATGGGACACAAAGGAAGTACAGGCACTGGGGGAAGAACGGCTGCGGCTTCTGAGAGAGGCGGCAGAGAAAGCAAAGGGGAAGAGCGGCATGGAACGGCTGGATGTTTTTCTGGAATATGGCGAGCGGCTTTCCGGCGGAGGCAGCCTTCCGCCGGAAGAACAGAAGGCGCTATTGGCCGCCGTTGCAGCAAGTCTGCCGCAGGAGGAACAGACGCAGCTGATGCAGGTGATGACGATGCTGGGCTTATAACAAAGGGAAATGAAAAACACCATTTCATGGATATCATGGAATGGTGTTTTTTCTGTGAGGAAAACTTTCAATGGATTTTCTTTTTTTGGGAGAAGAAGTGCAGGAGCAGCAGGACTTCTGCGGGGAAACGGGGGGCGCGGGATGTCTTTTCTGCTGCTTCCAGAGCCAGTGTTTCCCTCTGAGGTAAAGGCAAGGGCAGGTCTGGTTTTAGAAGAAAATGGTCCGGGATCTTTTTTCTGGAATACATAATAGCCTCCAGGGGTTTTGTATCAATATATGTTTTCAAAAGTTTTTTCATGAATGGATATAATTTTTCTATAAAAGAAGTGGATTTTGTGGTATCATGTAGTATGAGAATGTCTGAGAACATCCTTTTGAAAGGGAAATGGATATGAAAGAAAGAAGAGAACGAAACTTCCGGATACTGGAATTTCGCGAAAATAAATTTGATATCATCGGGGACGTTCATGGCTGTTACGACGAATTGATGGAACTGATCGAAAAGCTGGGCTATGTAAAGGGTGATGGCTGCTATGTGCATCCCGAAGGCAGAAAGCTGATCTCTGTGGGGGATGTGGCGGATAAAGGCTGGAAGAACCTGGAATGCCTGGATTTCTGGATCGATCAGGTGAACAATGGCGGAGCCTTCTGGGTACATGGTAACCACTGCAATAAGCTGTACCGCTATTTCCTTGGCAACCGCGTGCATCTGTCCCACGGACTGGAAAATACAGTGGCTGAACTGGAAAAACTGCCCAAAGAAGAACGAATGGCCTTTCGCAGCCGCTATATGCGCTGCTATGAAAGCCAGTGCTTCTATCTTCTTTTGGACAGAAAGAAACTGGCCATCGTCCACGGCGGTCTGCGGGCGGAAAATATCGGTAAGTTTTCCAATAAGATCCGTACGGTCTGCCTGTATGGGGAAACCACCGGTGTTTTCGATGAAAACGGCAAACCGGAACGACTGGACTGGGCGGCGGAATACGACGGCGAACCCTTTGTGGTCTACGGGCATACAGTGGTAGAGAAGCCGGAAATCGTAAATAATACAGTGGATATCGATCAGGGCTGTGTATACGGCGGCTATCTGACGGCACTGCGCTATCCTGAAATGGAATTTGTGCAGGTACGCGGCAAAAAATACGCGGAATACAGCGGCGGGGGCAAGGTGCCCGAATAAGGAAGACAATAAAAAGCGATTTTACAGGGAACTGTAATATCGCTTTTATGATTTATTGAAAAGGAGATTATTATGGCACACTTGCTTTTAGTAGTCATATATCTGGCGTTTATCGCTCTGGGGCTGCCCGATTCCCTCTTGGGGAACGGCTGGCCTGTGATGCATATGGAATTTGGCGTGCCCCTTTCCTATGCGGGCATCGTTTCGACGATTATTGCTCTGGGGACTATCGTTGCCAGCCTGACCAGTGAGCGTATGACCCGCAGGCTGGGGGCGGGGAAGGTAACGGTATTAAGCATTGCTTTGACAGCTGTTGGACTTCTGGCCTTCTGTTTCAGTAAGCACTTCTGGCAGCTGTGCTTCTGGGCCATTCCCTATGGATTGGGCGCTGGCGGCGTGGATGCGGCACTGAATAATTACATGGCGCTCCATTACAAAAGCCATCACATGAACTGGCTCCACAGCATGTGGGGTATCGGCGCTACCACAGGGCCGTTTATCATGGGCTGGGCGCTGGCCAGCAGATTTTCCTGGCACGGCGGTTATTTTACCATTGGCGTCATTCAGGTAGTCATTGTGATCCTGCTGTTTTTCAGTCTGCC
>JAFRZQ010000420.1 GCA_017442465.1 Anaerotignum sp.
ACGAAGCCCTGCGCGCTTATCAGGATGCGCTGGAAATCCGCAGAGAAAATGAAGCTGTCCCCCTTTCCAGCTGCGGCGATACTTATACCGCCATGGGCAAACTCTTTGAAAAACAGAAAAAATATACAGAAGCGGCCCTCCATGTGCAGGAAGCTCTGAAGCTGCGCAAGGAAGGCGGCGACAAGGGCAGCGGCATGTATATCTGGAACATGCACCTTCTGGCGGAAATTTATCGTCAGCAGGGGGATTTTGATCGTGCTATTGAACAGTGCAGAGAAGCGGTGAACATCATGGAAGACCGTTTTGGTACGGAACATCCCCGTTATGCCATTGCTCTGGAAAAACTGGGATTGATCTACGAAGCGGCACAGGAAATGGAGCAGGCGGAGGAAACTCTGGACAAGGTGGCGGAGATCCGAAAGGAAATGCTGGATGAGGATAACCCCCTGTATCTGAACACACTGGAATTCCTTGCCCGTGTCTGCATAAAGCAGAAAAAATTTGACAAAGCCATTCGCCTGTATCAGGAAAAAAACGATGTGAATTTTGAAGAAACGGCGGAAGAACAGCTGGCGGCGGCAAATAATCTGCTGGCTATCGCATATTGCCATAAATTGGCGGGCAATGACGAAAAAGCAGAAGCTTATTTTGCAGAAGCGGAAGCAAAGCAGAAGCGTTCCGGTATTCCTATGGATGAAAAATACGAAAAACGCAGACGATTGTATCTGGCGGAAAAGATAGAAGAAATCGTAAAGGAACTGCCTCCCAAGCCGGAAGGCAAGGGCAGCGAACTGGATTACCAGAAGGCAGTGGAATATTACAGTGCACTGGCACTTTCTATCCGCAATAAGGAAGGAGAAAGTCCGGCTTTTGCAAAGACGCTGATGAAAGCGGCCGCGTTCCATGCGAAACTGGGTCATAAGAAGGATACGGAAACACTCCTTGACCGTGTGCTGTATATCGGGGCACAGGAAGGGATGTTTACTGTGGAATTTGGCAGACTTTGCGACCGCGCAGGGAGAATCTATGCGGAAGCAGGCAGCAAGGATAAGGCGGAATTTACCCTTCGTCAGGCCTATCAGATCCAGGCGACAGTCGGTAAGTGTATGACCAAGGAAGGACATTCGCTTTTGCTTAAACTACTGCAGGAAAAAGGCGACGAAAACGCCTATTTATCAGTAAAAAATGGTGAAAAATTAGAATAATTTTGTTGACAGGGAAACCCTGTTGTGGTAATATACTGGAGTATGTTCAGCCGCGTGAAGAGGTTCGAGAAAATCGGAGAATGGCTCCGGTTACCGTATTCAGCGAGTAAAATTGCGAGGAGGTGTCAACATGTACGCAATTATCGAAACAGGTGGTAAACAGTATAAAGTATCCGAAGGTGATATCATCACAGTTGAAAAACTGGCTGTAGAAGCAGGCTCCGAATACAAATTCGACAAAGTTCTGGTTCTGGCTAACGGCGAAGATATCAAAGTAGGTGCTCCTTACGTTGAAGGCGCAGCGGTTACAGCAGAAGTAATCGGTGACGGCAAAGCAAAAAAGGTTGTAGTTTACAAATACAAACCTAAAAAAGGTTTCCACAAAAAAAGAGGCCACAGACAGCCTTTCACAAAACTGCAGATCAAATCCCTGTAATTTTCAGTCATGATTAAAGCTAGGATTTATCGCAAAAATCAGAAAATCTGCGGATTTGAGATTTCCGGCCACGCAGGCTATGCTGCAGCAGGCGAGGATATCGTTTGTTCTGCAGTGACAGTACTTTGTTTTAACACAATGAATGCTGTGGAAAAATTCACCGATGTCCCCTTTAAGGTGGATATGGATGAAAAACGCGGCGGTTATCTCAAAGTCTTGTTTCCCCTTGAGGGAATGGAAGATCACGATACACAGCTTCTTCTGGAAACACTGTGCATGGGTCTTTCCGATATAGAATTAGAATACAAAAAATATCTCACTTTGATACATGAGGAGGTGTGAAGTATGTTCAGATTGAACCTTCAGTTCTTCGCGCACCACAAAGGCGGCGGTTCCACAAAGAACGGTCGTGACTCTAATGCTAAGAGACTGGGCGCAAAACGTGCAGACGGTCAGTACGTTCTGGCTGGCAACATCTTATACACACAGAGAGGCACAAAGATCCACCCCGGCGTAAACGTTGGTAAAGGCGGCAACGATACACTGTTCGCTCTGGTTGATGGTCGTGTAAAATATGAAAGAAAAGGCAGAGACAAAAAACAGGTTTCTGTTTACCCTGTCGAAATCGCTGAATAAGATTTGCATGAAAATCATGAAGGCTTCAAATGATAACATTTGAAGCCTTTTTTCAATCAATTTCAATAAAAGAAGAAGGCTTGACAGGTTTGCAGCCTTCTGGTTGTAAAGCTGTGAAGTCTTCTTTTAGAAGAGGAAAGGAGAGAAAACAATGTTTGTAGATAGAGTCAAGATCCATGTAAAAGGCGGCGACGGCGGCGACGGCAAGGTTTCCTTTTACAGAGCAAAATATATCACCCACGGCGGCCCCGACGGCGGTGACGGCGGCAAAGGCGGCAACGTAATTTTCGTTGGCGAAAGCGGCATGAACACACTGATGGACTTCCGTTATAAAAGAAAATTTGCCGCAACACCCGGTGAACCCGGCGGCAAACGTAACTGCTTCGGTAAAGACGGGGAAGACGTTATCATCAAAGTTCCCGTTGGTACAGTCATCCGTGAAGCAGAAAGCGGCAAGGTAATGGCGGACATTACAAAACCCAATGAAGAAAAAATCCTGATCTACGGTGGTAAAGGCGGCAAAGGCAATCAGCACTTTGCTACACCCACAAGACAGGCTCCCAGATACGCAGAACCCGGCAGAAAATCCAAGGAATATGATGTTATTCTGGAACTGAAACTGATCGCAGACGTTGGCCTGATCGGTTTCCCTAACGTTGGTAAATCCACACTGCTGTCCATGGTAACAAACGCAAACCCTAAAATTGCAAACTACCATTTCACAACACTGTCCCCTAACCTGGGCGTTGTAGAAGGCAGATTCGGCGATAAATTCGTTCTGGCGGATATCCCTGGTCTGGTGGAAGGTGCCAGCGAAGGTATCGGTCTGGGCCACGAATTCCTGCGTCACGTAGAACGTACAAAGGTATTCATCCACGTTGTGGACGCTGCTGGTGTAGAAGGCGATGACCCTGTGGAAAACTTCGAAAAAATCAACCGCGAACTGGCAGAATATAAAGATGACCTGATGAAACGTCCTCAGGTGATCGCTGCAAACAAAACAGATATCCCCGGTTCCGAAGAAAATGTGGAAAGACTGAGAGAAATCTATGAACCTCAGGGCTACAAAGTATTCCCTATTTCCGCAGCAACAAACAAAGGCCTGGATGAACTTCTGACAGAAGTTGGCAAGATTCTGAGAGAATACCCCGAAGACATCATCTTCGAAGAAGAATACGAAGAATACGATGAAGTACAGGTGGACTTCGAACCCTTCACCATTGAAGAAGTGGAAGAAGGTTACTTCGTGGTTACTGGCGTCGGCGTAGAAAAGATGATCGGTTATACAAACATCGATACAGAAAAAGGCTTTGCATTCTTCCAGAAATACCTGAAAGAAA
>JAFRZQ010000421.1 GCA_017442465.1 Anaerotignum sp.
CCCCGGCTTGAAAAAGAAAGTGATACAATACTGCTTTGAAAAAGGGATTCCTGTGTGCATCCTGCCTAATGTTTCGGAGATCGTTCTCCGCAGTGCTTATGTGATCAGCCTGCTGGACAGACCGATGCTGATCTGCCGCAGGGGCGAGCTTTCTCTTTTCGATGAATTCATCAAAAGATGCTTTGATATCCTGGTGGCAGGGGTGGCACTGGTGGCGGTATCGCCGGTGATGCTAGTGATTGCTGTGCTGATCAAGCTGCAGGATGGCGGGCCCGTGTTGTATCAGCAGACAAGGCTGACGCTCCATGGCAAGCCGTTTCAGCTGTATAAATTCCGCAGCATGATCGTGAATGCGGAAAAGGATGGCGTGGCCCGTCTGGCAAAGGCAAATGACAGCCGCATTACGCCTTTGGGGGCTATCCTGCGCAGATTCAGACTGGATGAATTGCCTCAGTTGCTGAATATTCTGAAGGGCGAAATGTCTATCGTTGGCCCCAGAGCAGAACGACCGGAAATCGCGGCGCAGTATGAAAAGGAACTGCCGGAATTTGCTTATCGATTGACGGTTAAGGCCGGGCTGACAGGCTATGCCCAGGTTTTAGGGCGGTATAATACCTCGCCTTATGATAAATTGATGTGGGATTTGATGTATATCGAAGGGTATTCTTTCTTTATGGATCTGAAAATTATTATGATGACGGTTAAAATACTGTTTTTGCCGGAAAGCACCAGCGGTGTGGGCGAAAATGACTTGACGGCACAAAAGAAAGCGCAATAAGGAAAAGGGTGAATAAAGTGGCAAAAAAACAAAACATTGCAAAAGAGAAGAAGGGCAGTATGGTAAATGAAAAGGCACTGCTCCTGCCTCTTTTGTTCTTTACAACGGTATATTTATTCTGCATCCGGGCGAAGGTCGTGGATACCAGTTATTATGGAACGTTCTGGTATGCGTCTGAGCAGCTTACCGGAGATTTGTACGGCTATTTCCGTATGCAGCTTTTTGTAGGGATCACGATTTTGTTCAGTATCTATATGCTGTTCTGTATCCTTACCGGCGGCATGAAACTGCAGAAGCATAAAGTTTATCTTCCTATGGCTGTTTATGCTGTTCTGGTTATTGTATCCTATGCATTTGCTGAATATAAAAATGTTGCTTTTCTGGGGGCAAACAGCAGATATGAAGGAACATTGACGCTGCTTTGCTATATGCTGATCCTGTTTTATACCATGCATGCGATCCGTAGCGAGGGGAATGTGAAATGCATTCTTAAGGGGTTTGGTGTGGCCAGCTTTTTGCTGGGGATCTGGGGCATCTGCCAGGTGATGGGTGTCAGATTATCTGACCTGCCTACATGGCTTTATGTTCCTGCTGATTTAAGAGAGGCGGCGGATATTTCCCTGTCTATGGATACCAATGCGGTCAACTGGTTTTTCACCAACCAGAACTATACGTCCTTTTTTATGGTTTTCCCCATTTGTCTGTTTGGTATGGCCTGCATTGCGGAGGAAGATGGTAAAAAGAAACTGCTGTATGCAGTGCTGACAGGGCTGATGCTGTTTTGCCTGTGGCAGGCGGCTTCTCTGGGCGGCATGGTAGGCCTGGCAGTGGCAGTTGTGGCTGCACTACTGATCGCCGGAAAGAATATCGTGAAGTGGAGAAAAAGCCTGGGGCTGCTGTTCCTGGCTGGGGTGATCTCTGTTGGTGCCAGCCTTCCTGTTATCATGCGGGAGGTAAAAAGCGGAACGAACGTAGAAGCATCTGTAAAAGCGGATGCAGAAAGCCTGCGATTTGCAAAGATCGACCATATCATTACTGACGGTGCCGACATCGTTTTCTCCTTTGAAGGAGAGGAAGTACGCGTTGCCACAGAAAAAGGTGAGGTAACGGCTGTTACCGATACAAATGGAAAAACGATTCCTGCCGATAATGATCTGCTCCGTACATCCGGTTATATTGATGAAGAAACGGGCTATCATGTAGTTGCGGTGGAAACTGCCAATAAGGAATGGCTCTTTATTGTAGAAGGGGAAGA
>JAFRZQ010000422.1 GCA_017442465.1 Anaerotignum sp.
CGAATGCTCCGTTATGTCCAAACACCACCTGGGCGATACATTCGATATCCACGCTGGCGGCGAAGACCTGATCTTCCCTCACCACGAAAACGAAATCGCACAGTCCGAAGCGGCAAACGGCTGCACATTCGCAAGATACTGGCTGCACAATGGCTTCATTACTGTTGATAACGAAAAAATGTCCAAATCCCTGGGCAACTTCTTCACAGTAAGAGATATCGCAAAACATTTCCCTTATGAAGTAATCCGTTTCTTCATCCTGAACGGTCACTACAGAAGCCCCATCAACTTCAGTGATGAACTGATGAAAGCTTGCCAGAACGGTCTGGAAAGAATCAAAAACGCAAGAAAAGAACTGGCTTTCTACATCAAAAATGTAGCAGATACAAAAATGACAGAAGCTGAAGTGGCAAAAGAAGCAGAACTGAACGGCTACAAAGATCAGTTCGAAGCAGCTAAGATGATGACTTCAACACAGCTGACGCAGTTTCCGCAATCTATGAACTGGTTCGTTTCTCCAACACAGAAATCAAAGCTGGTGCTTCCAAAGAATTCGCTGTGAAGATTCAGGATATGATGGATCATCTGTGCGGCGTTCTGGGCGTAGCAGAAATCGTGGAAGAAGAAGTGGCTGACGAAGACGTAGCGAAGATCGAAGCACTGATCGCACAGAGAGCAGAAGCGAAAAAAGCAAAAGACTTTGCAAAAGCTGACGCGATCAGAGACGAACTGGCTGCAATGGGTATCACAATCAAAGATACACGTCAGGGCGTTCAGTGGTTCAGAGGCTAATCGACTATGAACTTAAATGAACTTGATTTAGTATTAGGCGGGCAGGGGGTAGTAGACCCCAGGGAATACTCCTCCCTCGCTCTTGCACATATCGGCGATGCAGTGTTTGAAGTGATGGTAAGGCTGACCGTTCTGACGGATGGCAATATGGCTGTGAACAAGCTGCATAAAAAGGCAAGGGATATCGTAAATGCGAAGGCCCAGGCAGAAATGTACTACCGCATCAAGGATGTACTGACAGAGGAAGAGGAAGGCGTGTTCCGCAGAGGTCGCAATGCCAAATCCTTCACTGTGCCGAAGAATGCCGATCTGATGGATTATCGCCATGCAACAGGTCTGGAAGCCCTGTTCGGATACCTTTATCTGAAAGGGGAAAAGGAGAGAGCAGTGGAACTGTTCAAACTGGGTATGGCGGAAAAATTAGACAAGTAAAAGCAATTCAAAGCCGAAGGGAAAATGGAGACATTTTCTCGTCGGCTTTCATGGCGTATTTATAATAGCGTATTTTTATAGCTAGGAGGGTCTTTTCTTGGAAAGAGAAAGAAGACGAGAAAGAGAATTTAACGAAAACCAGCTGGAAGGCAGAAATGCCGTGCTGGAAGTGCTCAGAAGCGGCAGAGATATCGAAAAGATCATCGTGCAGAAGGGCAACGTGGAAGGCACCATCAAAAGAATCGTGGCACAGGCTGCGGAAAAAGGCGTGCTGATTCAGGAAACAAGCAGACAGAAACTGGATGAAATGAGCCAGACAAAGAACCATCAGGGTGTGATCGCACTGGTTTCTGCCCATGACTATGTGGAAGTGGAAGATATTCTGGCGGCGGCAAGAGAAAAGGGCGAAGATCCTTTCATCATCCTGCTGGATGGTATCACTGACCCTCATAATCTGGGGGCGATCCTGAGAACAGCGGAATGTGCAGGGGCTCATGGTGTCATCATTCCCAAACGCCGTTCTGTTGGGTTGAATGCCACAGTAGGCAAAACATCCGCCGGTGCCATTGAATATATGCCCGTAGCACGTGTAACAAACATTGTGAAAACAATGGAAATGCTGAAAAAAGAAGGTCTGTGGTTTGCCTGTGCGGATATGGGCGAAAACGACCATTTTGATACAAACCTGAAAGGACCTATTGGTCTGGTGATCGGCAGTGAAGGCGATGGTGTAAGCCGTCTGGTGAAGGAAAACTGTGACTTCACAGCGTCTATCCCTATGTATGGCAAGATCTCTTCCCTGAACGCGTCCGTAGCGGCGGCGCTCTTAATGTACGAAGTAGTCCGCCAGAGAAATTACATGAAATAAAGACC
>JAFRZQ010000423.1 GCA_017442465.1 Anaerotignum sp.
CAAGAAAACAGAAATAAAAAAGAAAACCACCTCAAAGAGGTGGTTTTTTATTGCAAAATCTAATCAGTAACCCAGAAGTTTATCTACATGGGAAGGGAACTGGATGAGCCACCAAGGCCCGTCATGGTTTACGTCTGTGCCCCATACATCGACCCATGCAGGAACGCCCAGTCTTTCAAACTGTGCCTGCAGTGCCCATGCATCTGCCTTTGCTTCGTCTTCCCATGCACCCTGACCGCAGCAGATAATGATCCTGCCCTGACGGAACTGCTCTACCAGAGGATGGTCATAGGCCATGTTAGGCAGGTAATCTACGGGAGAGTTGTAATATACATCAATGTCATTATAACCCTGGAAGAAGTAGCCTGCGTGGAACAAACCGCTCAAAGACAGGCAGCCGCCGAACAGGTCTGGTCTTCTCAGATAGAAGTTCACACAATGATAACCGCCCATGGATGCACCAGTCAGCATAACCTTGCCATAGTAAGGTGTAGGATCTGTTTCCGCGTGGATCTGATGCAGACGGGGGATAAATTCTTCACAAACGTATTTGAACCACTGTTCATGCCACATGATTCTGCCATGATGATCGCCGTTGGATGCGCTCCATGTTTCTTCATCCACACAGCCGATGCAGAACAGCTGCAGCAGGCCATTTTCGATATGGCCTCTTACTGTTTCGATCATGCCGCGGCTTTCGAAGTCGAAAAATTTGCCGTCCTGACAGGGGAACACCACCATAGGCAGGCCAGCGTGGCCATATACCTTAAATTCCATATCTCTGTTCAGATGGTGGGAATATTCTTTATAATAACAAGTATGCATATTAACCTTCCTTTTTCTCAATTACATAATCCAAAAATTCGTACATTTCTTCATCGGTGCTGAATCTTGCCATATAAGCATAATCGCCCATAGCGCCAGCCAGTACCTCAGGCATTTCTTCGTACATCACGATGTTCTGACCATATTTTGCAAAAATATCGTCTTTGTTGTGGGCATAGTTTTTGCCCTTTCTCTGAGAACCGTAAACCGCCGCATAAGGTCTGTGTTCAGGATCGAAGAAGCCCTTATCGTGGCATACCATATCTGCCCAGATCTGGTATACGTCAATGTCGTTGGCATAGTTCATCATATCAGGTGTATAGCCGCCGGGAGGTCTCATGTTTACTTCCAGGCCAAAGATGTCACCCTTCTTGCCCAGGCCAGCCTTATCTTCATTCAGCACAAAGAATTCGCAGTGGAAGAAACGGGAGTTACTGTCAAAAGCCTTGATGGTCCTTCTGCCGGCATCCTTCAGTTCTTCGGGGATCTGCTTTCTGGAATAGTAGCACAGTTCCAGCCCTTTGTTTACCACGTCCATGACAGGTTCTGTATAGAAGTGGCAGGTTTCAAAAATGATGTCTCTGTTGGAATCACAGATACCGTCATAAGAAACGATGGAACCATTGATGAATTCTTCCATAACATACTGCACCTCAGGCAGATTCGCATAGAAGTTTCTCAGTTCATCTTCATTTTTCAGTTTATATGTAGCCGCTGCACCAACGCCGTTATCGGGTTTTACGATGACGGGGTAGCCTGCCTCTTTTACAAATGCCAGGCCATTTTCCAGTGTGTCCACCAGGTGATATCTTGCAGTAGGAACACCAGCCTTTGCATAATATTCCTTCATCTTGCTCTTGAATTTGATGCCGTCGATATGGTCATTACGCAGGCCTGTTGTCACGTTGAAATCTGTTCTCAGCTGGGCATCTCTCAAAAGCCAGTATTCGTTGTTTGTTTCCATCCAGTCGATCTTGCCGTATTTGAAGGCAAAGAACGCCACTGCTCTGTAAACTTCATCGTAGTTTTCCAGGCTGCTTACTTTATAATATTCCACCAGAGAATCACGGCACTCCTGACTCAGATGGTCATAAGGCTCATCCCCAATGCCCAGTGTTGTTACCCCGTTATTTTTCAGGCACTGTGTGAAATGGTAATATGTTTTCGGAAAATTTGGTGATAAAAAGATAAAATTCATAAAATCCCTTCCCTCTTTTGTATATACGCAACATTGTACCAGAATTTATACAACGTTGCAAACCTTTGGGGCAAAAAATTTTCCTTTTATGAAAATTTGCCCCACATCTCCCAAACATCTTATATTTCATACCTTTCCTATTGATATTATATGGTTTTTGCATTATAATGGAATCACAATAGAAACTCATTTCATACCTGAATATGCAAAAGGAGGAAGTCCTATGACAGATAAAAAAAGAATTATTGGCCGATTCTGGCCTTTCCTGCTGCTTCTGACGGCAACAGGCCTGGCAGGCTGTGCCAAAGCACCTGCTCCAAACCCGGCTCCAAAAGAAACCATGGATCTTTCCGCAGAGCCGGAAAATGTCATCTACCTGGCCGGCGGATGTTTCTGGGGCATTGAACAGCTGATGCAGTCCATTCCCGGTGTGATCGATGCCGAAAGCGGCTATGCCAACGGTACCGGACCGGAAGATGCCAACTACAGAGCTGTTTGCACCGGCCTGACTGGCTTTCGGGAAACGGTTCGGGTGGAATATGATCCCGAGCAGGTAAGTCTGGA
>JAFRZQ010000424.1 GCA_017442465.1 Anaerotignum sp.
CATGGGGAAAGGATTGGGCTTCTGGAACACCATGCCCACTCTTTTTCTGAGGACGTTAATATCCATACCTTTATAGATATCCTCCCCATCCAGAAGCACCTGCCCTGTGATCTTACAGCCTTCCACCAGGTCATTCATACGGTTCAGGCTTTTCAGCAAAGTGGATTTGCCACAGCCGGAGGGGCCGATGAAGGCGGTGATCTCCTTCTCAGGCAGTTCCAGATTGATATTTTTCAGGGCCTTGAAATCGCCGTAATATAAGTCTAAATTGGATACGGAAATTTTGCTTTTATCCATTATTGTTTTACACCTGCTTTCTTTGCAATGAACGAACTCAATGCATTGATGCCCACTACCAGCACCAACAGCACCACAGCTGTTGCATAAGCCTGTTCCATATATAAACCTTCATTCAGCAGTGCGTACATATGCACCGCCAGTGTTCTGCCGGAGGAGAAGAAGCCATCGGCCACCTCCGCCGCCGTACCTGCGGGATACAGAAGTGCCGCTGTTTCCCCAACGATACGACCGACTGCCAGAATGACCCCTGCAAGGATACCGGGCACCGCCGAGGGCAGCACCACGCGGAATACCGTTCTCAGTTTGCCTGCCCCTAAGCCGAAGCTGCCTTCTCGGAAAGCATCGGGTACGGACTGCAGGGCTGTTTCCGTGGTTCGCATGATGAGGGGCAGAACCATAATGGCCAGTGTCAGGGCACCGCCGAGGATGGAATAGCCCCAGCCCAGATAGATATTGAAAAACAGATAGCCAAACAGACCGAATACGATAGAAGGAATGCCGGACAGGGTTTCTGTTGTCATTCGTACAACGGATACGAATTTATTGCCCCTCTTTGCATATTCCACCAGATAAATGGCGGAGCAGATACCAGCAGGCACCGCAAAAATCAGAGTCATGACCGTAATGGTCAATGTATTGATGATGGCAGGCATCATGGAAACGTTTGTGGTATTATATTCCCACTCGAACAGCTCCGGTTTCAGATTGGGGATGCCCTTTGCCAGAATATAGATCAGAAGCGCCGCCAGAACTGCCAGCGTGACCGCTGCAGAAAGCACCACCAGCACCGCCAGAAAGAAAGAAAAGGGATTTCTTTTATATGCTTTCAGTCTTTCGGAAAAGGACTGCTTATTGATCGCTTCCATCAGTCAGCCCTCCTTTTCAGCATGGAAAAACACAGATTGATAATGAGGATGAAGACAAACAGAACCACCGCCGTGCCCAGAAGGGCTTCTCTGTGCAGGTCTGCCGCGTAGCCCATTTCCATAACGATATTGGCAGTCATGGTGCGAACACCGCTGAAGATGCTGCCGGGAACGACGGGCTGATTGCCGGCAACCATGATAACTGCCATGGTTTCGCCGATGGCACGACCCACCCCAAGGATAACACCTGCCAGAATGCCCTGCTTTGCTGCAGGAAGGACTGCGAAGAACACACTGCGTTCATGGGTAGCACCCAAGCCAAGGGAGCCTTCATAATAGGACTGGGGAACGGCACGGATACTGCTTTCAGATACGCCGATGATGGTAGGCAGGATCATGATGCCAAGCAGGATGGATGCTGTCAGAACGCCTTTCCCGCTGCCGCCGAAAAGATTCTGCATGATGGGTACCAGAACCACCAGGCCGAAGAAGCCATACACAATGGAAGGGATCCCTGCCAGCAGTTCTACGGCAGGCTTGATGATCTTATAAAGTTTTTTCGGGCAGAACCACGCCAGAAATACGGCGCAGAGGATGCCCAGAGGCACACCCACAATGATCGCCCCCGCGGTGACATATACACTGCCCACGATCATAGGGAAGATGCCAAAAATATTGTTGCCGGGCTTCCATTTCTGCCCCAGCAGGAAATCGAACACACCGATCTCCCCAATGGCAGGCACACCATTGGCAAACAGGAACACACAGATGAGCCCCACTGCCAGAATGGACAGGGTCGCCGCCAGAAGAAAGACCCATTTCATGACACTTTCTTTCATTTTTTTCATTCCTCCTTTGGATAAGGGCTGTTTTTACGCTTATTTTGTACAAAATCAGTATATGAAATGAATGTTAAATGAAATATCCTGCTTTTGTTAAATCTGGGTAAAAGAAAAAGCGGCCTTTCGGCCGCTCTCAGGGAGACTTACTGTACTTCTGCCCAGTCTGTTACCACACCTGTGAAGATGTCTTTCACCTGTGTGCTTTCCAGACCTGCGATGGCATTTTCATGATTTACCACTACAGCAATACCGTCCATGGCGATGACTGTAGGATTAAGACCTGCTGCCAGTTCGCTTTCTTTCAGGGCTCTGGATGCCATACCGATGTCACACATACCTTCCATAACGGAAGTCATACCCGTGGTGGAATCGGACTGCTGCACCTGCACGGAAACATTACTGTTCACTGCCTCGTATGCTTCTTTCAGTTTTTCCATAACAGGTGTTACAGAGGAAGAACCTGCTACGATAACATCACCTGCTGCGCCACTTGCTGCATAAGCGCCGTTGCTGCCCTGGCTGATGTAGCCGCTTTCTTCTACCACTGCCTGACCTTCTTCACTCATGATAAAGGAAATAAAATCCTCTGCGGCTTTTGTCACTTCTGTGCCTGTAGCAATGTTGAAGGGTCTTGCTACACTGTATGTGCCGTTTTTGATGTTATCTACTGTTGCTTCCACACCGTCGATTTCCAGAACCTTTACGGAATCATTCAGGGAACCCAGAGAAACATAGCCAATGGCTGCTGTATTGCCTGCCACTGTAGTCATCATAACAGCCGTGCTGTTTGTGATTTCTGCCATATCTGTTGTCATGTCGATTTTTTCGCCGGCGTCGTTCTTTTCTTCGATGCCGAACAGTTCGATGAAGGCACCTCTTGTGCCGGAGCCATCCTCACGGGAAACCACTGTAATGCTATCTGCTGTATCTGCACCGCCACAGCCTGTCAGCGCGCCCATAGCCATTGTCATTGCCAGACCAAATGTCAAAAATTTCTTCATTTCAAATCTCTCCTTTTTCTGTTTGTATATCGGTTTCTTTGTTTTCGTTTTTGCTTACAAGGAGAGTATATCCTCCAAAAGTTAAATGAAATACCTTAGTTCTGTTAAATCTGTGAAAAGTTTTCCCGTCTTTTTCAAATAATATATTTTCTTTTTTCATTTTTCCTCTAATTGACATTTTCAAAAGGAAATGATAGCATTATTTCAGTTTCAAAATTCTAGATCAAAAAGAGGTTTTACATATGAGAAATAAAGTGCTGATAGGCTCTATCGCCTGCATCGTCGCAGCCTGCTGCTGGGGCGTTTCCGGTGCAGCCGGACAATTTCTTTTCAATCATACAGGCATCACGCCGGAGTGGCTGGTCTCCACTCGTACACTTGCTGTCGGCATCCTGATGCTCTCTTTCCTTCAGTTAAGAAAGGGCGGTGTCTTTGAAATTTGGACAAATAAAGAGGACCGAAAAGGTATCATCATCTTTACTTTGGGCGGTATGCTTTTCATGCAATACGGCTACTTTGCTGCTATCAATTACTGCAACGCTGCAACTGCAACCGTTCTGCAGTACACAGCCCCTGTTTTGATCGTGGTTTATCTGGCAGTACGCAACAGAAAGCTGCCCTCTGCCATAGAATGTATTGCTGTGGCAGGCTGTCTGATCGGTACAGTACTTCTGGCGACCCATGGGGATCTGAATAACCTCACGCTTTCCCCTCAGGCATTGTTCTGGGGCCTGCTTTCCTCTGTTGCCCTGGCATTTTATACCGTATATCCCACAAAGCTTCTGGCAAAATACGATACTATGCTTCTGATCGGATGGTCTATGCTCATAGGCAGTGTCGTGATGCATTTCGTCCACCCTTCCTGGGAATATGCGGCAAACTGGGATATGGCCGGAGTAGCAGCCATGATTTTCATCATCATTTTCGGCACTATGACCCCTTATCTGCTATTCCTGAATGGCGTAAAATATATCGGCCCTACAAAGAGCAGTCTGTATGCCTCCGCTGAACCCCTGGCCTCCACCATCGTTTCCGTAGTATGGCTGAAGGTAGGGCTGGAACTAATGGACTATATCGGTTTTATCTTCATCGTGGCAGCAGTATTGATGCTGAGTTTTGTAAAACCCAAGGAAAAAACTGAAAACGCGCAATAAAATAAGCCCTCGAATGAGGGCTTTATCTTTTGCTTTATTCAACAACGATTTTGGCATCTACTGCATTTTTCTTTACAGATTCGATCCACTTCATGCAGCTTGCCAGCTTTTTATATCCTTCGCTGGTGGCTACAACCTGACCATTGGTCGCTTTCAGGCGGAAACGGAATTCCCCTGCTTTATCCACATATACTTCAAATTTAGGATGTTTCGCCTTTTCCCAGCCTTCCACAGTCTGGTTTTCCACAGCAGCTACAGGTGCATTTTTCTGCACGCTGGCAATGCCTTTTTTGCAGGACGATTCGGATTTATAAACCTGGGAAGTTGCGATCACTTCGCCATTACCTGCCTTCAGGTCAAATTTGACGCCAGTATTTGTTTTACGAATCAAAAATTTACCCATACCCATCCTCCTGTTCTTTATCGCCAGAAATTGTATTTATTTTTATACATTTATCATACGGTATGAACCGGAATATTTCAAGGGTTTTCGACAATTTCTGTCAGATTTGTTTCTTTCCCGGAATGCAATTGTTCCCATGCTTCCACTTCTTCTTTTAATCCGATGAGATGCAGAATACAGATCAGATAAAACAGGAAATAAAGTACTGTAGGCACATACAGCCACCCGCCAATCTGTTCTACCCCCTGGATGGCAGCAAAAAGATAAACTGCCAGTTCTGCCAGAAGAACACGATTCCTGCTGCGGCAGACCCCTTTTATGGTATCCGCCCCGCCTCCCTCTGCAGCCGAAACATCCGCTGCAGCAGTCAGGATAATGTACATAAAATAAATACGGATAGAAAGGGTAAAAATCCCTGCATATGGAATAATTCTGTCCACAAAAGGAATCTCAATATAATTCATCACAACCAGCAATACTTCATACCAGAGAAGGATACGTCCAAAACCTCGAATGCGCTCGATACCCTCTGCCTTTCCTGCCAGAATATCCACTGCTTTAATAAGACAAAGCCATCCGATGAAATCAGGAAGGATATCGAAGCCAAAGATCTTCACCTCCAGAAGGAATAG
>JAFRZQ010000425.1 GCA_017442465.1 Anaerotignum sp.
AAGTTCTTTGATACAGTATGTCAAAGTAAACTAATTGAAGTTTTATCAAGGACAATCAAAGATGGACGAGTAATATCACTTATCCACAAATATCTCAATGCTGGAGTTATCAGCAGGGGGATGTTTGAAAAGACAGAGGTTGGTATGCCACAAGGCGGACCATTAAGCCCGCTTTTAAGTAACATAATGCTGAATGAGTTAGATAAGGAACTTACACGCAGAGGACACAGATTTGTCCGCTATGCAGATGACTGTATGATTTTCTGTAAAAGCAGAAAAAGTGCAGAAAGAACCTTAAACAACATAGTGTCGTATATTGAGGGAAAACTATTTCTTAAAGTAAATCGCACTAAAACGTGTGTGGCACATATCAGTAAAGTCAAGTACCTTGGCTATAGCTTCTATAGATACAAGGGAAAATGCAGATTTCGAGTACATCCTAAATCAGTAGCGAAGATGAAGAATAAAATCAGAGAACTTACTGACAGAAGTAACGGATGGGGAAATGAATACCGGGCATTGAAACTTACACAGTTTATCAGAGGATGGGTAAATTACTTTGGGATGGCAGATATGAAAAGTCAGTTACAGAGTAATGACGAGTGGTTACGCCATAGAATAAGGGCAATCTATTGGAAGCAATGGAAGGAAAATAAAACGAAATATCGAAAACTTAAAGAACTGGGAATGGATGAAAACTATATTCAATGGCACGCAAATATGCATCAAGGTATTTGGAACTGTAGCAATAATAGAATGGTGAAGGTTGCTTTGGATAATGCAAAACTCCAGGAATGGGGTTAGAAAAGAAAAACGGCACTTTTTCTCCTCCACCTCGGATTGAAAAAGGTGTTATACGACAGTCTAAAAATATTACGGTGAAAGACTTTCTGGAGGAATTTGTATCTGTATACGGATTGAAGAAGTGGGGGAATTCTGCATATTCTTATATCCAACATTCACGGAGTTCTACTCGGTCATTTCACCGTTTTCGCCCTGACCTTCTACATTGCCAATGGTATCATATGTAGCAAACAGTGAGGAGAAATCTTCGCCGGCTGTTGCTTTTTCCATAACTTCTTCTGCGGCTTTCTGGTCATCCACAACGATGCTGTTTACTTTCAGCAGCTGGAATTTTTCCATCAGACCGTCCTTATTTTCTGTGAAGAAGGCGTCGATCTCTGCTTCGGGCACTTCATATCCTTCGGAAACAGCCTGATATACTTCGGCATACAGATAGGAATCTTCCATAACAGCGGTCATTTTTTCCTGATCCATGCCCATTTTGTTCAGATCTTCCTTTGCCACACTGGAGAGAAAGGCCTAGGCAGCAGTTTTTGCTTCCGCCTTCTTTTCTTCTGTCAGGGTGATGCCGTTTTCAGCGGCATATTTTTTTGCAGCCACCAGGCCCTGCAGGGTGCGGATGGTATGTTCTTCTACCAGTTCATCGGCTGTCTGGCCTTCAAAATCCATATTCCAGACATCTTCGCCGCCGGCGGAAACCAGTTCCATGCTGGTGGTGTACAGATGAACCATATATTCAGATTTCATGATCTCCTGTCC
>JAFRZQ010000426.1 GCA_017442465.1 Anaerotignum sp.
ATATATGGTACTGTATGCAGCAATTCAGATCATGCGGCAGATCCTCCAGCCCAAAATTCTCGGCACGCAAATTGGTCTGCATCCCTTGCTGACGCTGTTTTCCATGTATTTCGGGTTCCAGTGTATTGGGGTTCTCGGTCTCATCATCGGGCCTATCATTGCAGTTATCCTGAAGGCATTTTTCCGCATCAGAAATCAGAATAAGGGGCTAGAAGCATAAAAATAAAACCACCTCAAAGAGGTGGTTTTTCTTATTTAATCTCTGTCGTCTGCAGCATCACATTGACTGCACCTGCTACCATCTGTTTCTGATCCTCTGTGTAATAGGTGCCGCCATAGACAACCAGCTGGCCTTCTGCCACACCGTACACAACAATAGCCCTGGAATCAGGGATCTCAAGGACTGCTTCCCTGCCGCCGGCTTCCTCGACCATTTCTTCTGTCCACTGTTCGGTTTCGATCATCTTATCAATGACCGCATCCGTAAACACCGTGGTCGTTTCCAGATAAACGATGGGCGTGCCGTTAAAGCTACGCATCTCGCAGGCATCTACCGTGATGCTGGCGTTCTTTCCCAGCATATCCAGACTTTCCTGCATAAATTCTTCCGTCAGGTTCCCCTTAAATTTTCCGGCCATCTGGGCATTCAGGCTGACAGGCAGTTCTGTTTCCATGGTATCCTTCTGATATACCACCAGACTGTTGAAAACCGCCTCATCCTGCGCCCATACAGTGCTGTCATACTGATATTTCATATCGCCGCCTTCTGCTGTTTTCAGTTCCATTTCATCCAGATTCACCGCTTCCAGCACAGGATAATCCACAGGCTCCACATCTTTAGATGCATCATTTCCGCAGCCGGCCAGAATGCTCATAGAAAGGCACAGTGCCAGTATTTTTACTCGTTTCATCGTAAGTTCTCCTCTTCAAAATCCAGATTTTCTATATCCAAACCCTGATCCCCCAGAGCACCAGAAGGTGGAGGGGATAAAACACATAAAAGAAATATCTTGGCAGTTTTTTCGATAATGCCTGTATCCTCCATTTTCCATCCAGAAACATAAAGGAAAACAGAGACAATATCTGGATCCACGCCCCGGTCGTCAGCCCATACAGTACATTCAGAACGACCTGCCCATAAAAGCACAGGCTTTCTTTCATTGCATAAAATCCGAAAAAGAAAATCGTCCAGACACCATACCAGCCATAACTCATTTCTATGAATGCACAGCCAATGAGCAGGGCACCTGCGATCATTTTTTTCTCCTTCTTCCAGAAATGCAGGGCACACGCACCCCATGCCAGCATAAACAGGGGATTCAGCTGGCTCAGCCCAAACAGTTTCATATAGATGGGCTGAGAAATGACCGCTGCCACAAGAATGCGGATAAAATATTTTCTGAAATCAGAGGTATATGTAACCCCCTGGGCGATGCCAAAGGCAAATAGCGGGAAGGACAGCCTCCCAATGGCCCGAAAACCTGCCACAGCAGGAAAAAATACCGCACCGATATGGTCGATCAGCATAGTCAGTGCCGCCACCATCTGGATAAACTGCCGCTGTTCTCTGCTCATACGCTGAACATGGGGGTAGACAGATATCTGTCACCCGTATCAGGCAGCAGGACAACAATGTTCTTGCCTGCGTTTTCAGGTCGTTTTGCCACTTCCACAGCGGCATGCAGGGCCGCCCCTGCAGAAATACCCACCAGCAGACCTTCGTTTCTGGCGATCATTCTGCCGGCCTCATAAGCAGCTTCATCTGTCACTGTGATAATTTCATCATAAATTTCTGTATCCAGAATGGAAGGCACAAAATTCGCACCGATGCCCTGCAGACCATGAGGGCCTGCTTCGCCTTTTGTCAAGAGCGGAGAAGACGCAGGTTCCACACCAATGATTTTTACGTTTGGATCCTGTTCCTTCAGATATCTGCCGATACCTGTGATGGTACCGCCTGTGCCGATACCTGCCACGAAAATATCCACCTTGCCATCTGTATCCTCCCAAATCTCAGGGCCTGTGGTTTCATAGTGCGCCGCAGGGTTGGAAGGATTATCAAACTGACCGGGAATGAAAGAATTGGGGATTTCCCTTGCCAATTCTTCCGCTTTTTCGATGGCGCCAGTCATACCCTTTACCCCTTCTGTCAGCACCAGTTCCGCTCCAAAAGCTGTCATCAGGAGTCTCCGTTCCATGCTCATACTGTCAGGCATCACGATGATGGCTCTGTAGCCCCTTGCTGCCGCCATGACTGCCAGGCCAATGCCGGTATTGCCGCTGGTGGGTTCGATGATGGTAGCACCGGCTTTCAGGATGCCCGCTTTTTCCGCATCCTCCACCATACGCTTTGCCACGCGGTCTTTGGCACTGCCGCCGGGATTCAGTGCTTCCACCTTCGCCAGAAGGGTCGCCTGCAGTTCCAGTTTCTGTTCCAGATTGGACAGTTCCACGAGGGGTGTTCTGCCGATCAGTTCTTCGATACTTTTATATATCTTAGCCATTTTTTCAGACCTCCAATTCTTTTTATAATGAAAGAAGATACCCCCATTTCCACCCATTGTCAAGGGTTTTCTATTTCCAGTCTCTTGTAGAAAATCCGTTTTTGTGCTACCATATTGCAAGAGAAATGTATACAATCGTATGAAATAGAATAAAGGAGAATCAGTATGAAAATTGGCAGAAACGACCCCTGCTGGTGCGGCAGCGGCAAAAAATACAAAGCATGCCATGCGGCATTCGATGACAAACTGGCAGAATACAAAGCAAAACGCGTTCCCGTCCCCAGTCACAAGCTGATTAAAACAAAAGAACAGCTGGAAGGCATCCGCAAGGCGGGCGAACTGAACACTGCTGTTCTGGATATGATCGCTGAAAAAATCTGTGCAGGCATGTCCACAGAAGAGATCAATACACTGGCGCATAATTATATCGTAGAACACGGCGGTATCCCTGCCTGTCTGGGCTATCAGGGCTTCCCCAAAAGCATCTGCACATCCGTGAATGATGCCATCTGTCACGGCATCCCTTCCGCAGATGAGATCCTGAAAGACGGCGACATCATCAACGTGGACGTTACGACCATTCTGAACGGCTACTATGCTGACGCTTCCAGAATGTTTATGATCGGCGAAGTTTGCGACGAAGCGAAAAAACTGGTGGAAGTCACAAAAGAATCCGTTGATCTGGCCCTGCAGGAAGTAAAACCCTGGGGCAGACTGGGCAACATCGGCGCAGTCATCAGCGAACACGTACATAAACACGGCTACACTGTTCTGCGTGACATCGGCGGCCACGGCGTTGGCAACGATTTCCACGAAGATCCCTATGTATGCCATGTAGGCAAAAGAGACACCGGCATGCTGCTGGTACCCGGCATGGTATTCACCATCGAACCCATGGTAAATGAAGGCGAAGAAGATTTCTTCGTGGATGAAGAAAACGACTGGACCGTTTATACAGAAGACGGCTCCCTGTCCGCTCAGTGGGAATACACTGTAGCAGTCACAGAAGACGGCTTTGAAATTTTGACCCATTAAGCAAACGAAAACCCCATCGGAAAACCGATGGGGTTCTTTTTATTTCTCAACCTGTTCAATTAAGTATTGTGCCACTTTTTCGATCAGATCATTTCGCATATCACTGAAGGAATGGTCTGTCACATATTCCTCTCGGATGATGTCGCCGCCTGCCGCCTGTACTGCAGTTACCCAAGGCACTACATGAACATCCGCAGAGCATTCATCATCCAGTTTCGCATTCAGCACATAAACAGGAGTATGTTTCAATGCCTCTGCCAGTCCGGAAAGCTGATATTTTCCCTTGTTCTGTTCTGTTTCATCAAACAACGCCTGTACGGATGTACCGCTGAGCCAGGGAACAGCACTTTCGAAAATGGCCAACATCTGCCCTCTGCCCTTTTCACTCATCATGCCTTCCCCCATGTCGCAGGGAGCCACGCAGACTGCCGCTTTCAGTTCAGGGTGCTTTGCTGCCAGATGGGCCGCAATGAAAACACCCATGCTATGACCGACCACATACAGTTTTTCTGTATCGAAGTTCATTTCCGTATCATTTCTGATATATTCCAGTACCGTTTCACTGTCCTCCAGACAATGCCCAATGCCATAATCCCCCGCACTGTTCCAGCTGCCGCTGTAATGATAAGTCACCACATGGAAACCAACACGGCGTAACCCCTGAGCCAGATCCAGATTCTTTTCCACACCAGGGATACCGTGGGCAAGTAAAATCGTCGGGTGTTTGCCTTCACCGCCGGCACGGAAGATTGTCACGAGAATACGTCCTCTTTTGCCTTCCAACACTGCCCCCTGCAGATCAGGACGAAAAGGCGCATCACCCCAATGTTTTTCGTTTTTCAGATATTCTAAATGCATCATACCATCGCCACCTTGTATTTATTTTCATACATCTGATGATAGCATACCACTTTTCGACAAAAGAAAAAAGCCCCAGACAAAAAATGTCTGAGGAAAAGAAAAAGGTCATCGATTTCTCGATGACCTAATCCGCAATAACTGCGGATGACAGGACTTGAACCTGCACGGGCGCAATGCCCACTAGAACCTGAATCTAGCGCGTCTGCCAGTTCCGCCACATCCGCACAACTCAGTGTGCTTGATTATAATACCTTATCAGTCGAAGTTTGTCAACAATTTTTTTCGAAAAATTTCCACTTTCTTTAAGTATTTATTTTCTATAGAAAAGGAATCATTTTTTCATAGAAAAGAGAAAAACCACCGACATTTCTGCCGATGGTCTTATCCGCATAACTGCGGATGACAGGACTTGAACCTGCACGGGCGCAATGCCCACTAGAACCTGAATCTAGCGCGTCTGCCAGTTCCGCCACATCCGCACAACTTAGTGTGCTTAGATATAATAATCCATCCCCACAAAATTGTCAAGCGTTTTTTCAAAATTTTTTATTTCTGCAGTTTTCTCTGCAAAACAGTCTGCTTAAATCGTCTTGTAATGGTTCATGTCCTCAAAGTTCTGGATTACCAGATCTTCTATCCTGAGTGTCACTTTCCTTTCCACAGGATGCAGCGCCTCTCTCAGCCGCTCGGCTTCTTCTCTGGTATATTCCCCAGGGCAATAATACGCCAGTGTAATATGGGGACACAGATCCCCTAAAGGAACAACATCCTGCAGTGCACAGTATAATTCATCCAGCCTATGCCAGCTGTCATCTTCCTCATCCGGCATCAGTCCCAGAACGATGCTGGTATGTACCATATTGAACATCCATGTCGTCTTCATCTGCAAAGGGGGCACATCTTTCCAGCGGGCAAGGATCTCTTTCGCCTTTTCCTCTGCCGCCGCCATCCGTTCTGAAAGCCCCTCTTCCTCCGGCTTGCCGTCCACCAGACTATGGAGTGTCATATGAAAGGTATCTCTTTCCAGTTTTTCAGAGAACATCTGAGGGACTGCCCCATAGAGTTCCTTCTGCAGTTCCTCCAGAAAATCTTTTGTATCGTCATCCAGCAAAAACACCACTGTATTTCCCTTATACGGCAGAATCTTCCCGTTTTCATCCGCCTTTTTACGGAGATTCTGATTTGTATGGAACGTTTCATCAGGGATGCTTCTCCAGATATAGTCCTCCAGTATATTGATCATAGGATCACTCCTTTCTCGTTTTCCTGTCTTTATTATACAAACTTATCCCGAAGAAAGACAATGACCCGAAGAAAAAAAGAAAGGCTACCGATAAAATCGATAGCCTCTTGTATGCGGATGACAGGACTTGAACCTGCACGGGCGCAATGCCCACTAGAACCTGAATCTAGCGCGTCTGCCAGTTCCGCCACATCCGCATGACCGGAACAATAATAGATTATAGACATCTTTTCGCCAAATGTCAAGTCTTTTTTATTTTTATTTACAAAAAGATGGGAACCAGCACCGGTACCAGCAGCGTACAGATAACACCGCTGACAAAACTCAGCACCGCCACTGTAGCATTGGTATTTCTGCTGATGATACCCAATGTCGTATCCATTGCCGTTGCGCCGGCGGGAGCAATCGCACAGTAATAATTCATATGGCTGGCAATAAAGGGCACTGCAATGAAGGTCAGCATTTCGCGGAACACATTGGACAGGAATGCAATGGTACCTGCCACAGGATTGCCCGCCTCCGTAATGAGGATGCCGGAAAGGCTGTACCAGCCCAGACCTGCAGAAATAGCCAGACCGTCCTTCACGGGGGTCTGTGTCAGCATAGCAGTGATAAAACCGCCGCAGAGGGAGCCCACAACTACCCCAAAGGGAATCAGAAGGATTTTGAACCCCAGTTCCTTGATACGGGTGAAAACCTCCTTATTCAGCCCCATATCGATCCCTACAGAAAACAGCAAAATCAAAAGCATATAGGAAGATGCACTGTCAATAAAGGCACTGACATTTTCCGGCAGGAAATAGCCTGCACCGATGCCCAGCACCAGCACCACTAAAATCACAAGACTCATTTTCTCCCCTCCTTATCCAGAAAAAGTCGGGAGAAAATATATACCACGACCGTGCTGAAAAGTGCCGTCATCACAGCAAAAAGAACGGCCTTGCCACCCAGAACGGGCAGATTTTTCACGATATCTCCGTTTCTGCCGATGCTGACCCCCATGCAGAAAATGAGAAGCATCAGCCAGACGGTCTGCAGTTTACTATTCAGTTTGATACCTTTTTCTTTAATAAGTCCTTTGTAGCCGATGAAAAAACCGATGCCGACTACCAGAAAGATATCCCACATGTTTTCATTCCTCCAAAATCTGCCCCTGTGAAAAACACAGAGGCAGTCGTAATCTTATGTATTCTATTCTGAAACAAACTTACTGTGCCTGTTTCATCAGTTCGATCACTTTGTCGATCTCTTCTCTGGAAACGTAAGCATGGGCAACAAAACGCATCATACCGTTATCTTCGCCGTTAATGATAACGTTATGTTCCGCCATATATTCCACCAGCTGTGCGGAATCCAGAGGATAATCCTTTAGCTTGAAGAACACCATATCGATCTGCTGACGTTCTTTATAGACTTCCAGACCTTTTACTTCTGTCAGTCTTTCCGCCATATACGCCGCATTGTCATGGTCTTCCTGCAGGCGGTCTGTCATTTTAGTCAGAGCAATGATACCTGCTGCCGCAAGGATACCCGCCTGACGCATGCCGCCGCCAAGAATCTTACGTTTTCTTCTTGCCAGATCGATAAAATTCTTAGGACCTACCAGAACGGAGCCTACAGGTGCGCACAGGCCCTTGGACAGGCATACGGAAATGGAATCGGCGTATTGAGCCATTTCCTTCACATCCACGCCCAGATAAGTAGCAGCATTGAAAATACGAGCACCATCGATGTGAACAGGCAAATCATATTTCTTTGCCATTTCCCAAACGGATTTCATA
>JAFRZQ010000427.1 GCA_017442465.1 Anaerotignum sp.
AAAACATCTATATCGGCGGCGGCACGCCCACTTCCCTCAACGAAGCACAGCTGGAACGTTTGCTGCAGAAGGTGGAGGAACTGTTCCATCCTGATGAAACGATGGAATATACTGTGGAAGCAGGTCGTCCGGATACCATCACCAGAGAAAAACTCCGTCTGATGAAGGAATACCGCGTGAACCGTATTTCCATCAACCCTCAGACCATGAATGATAAGACATTGATGGCTGTGGGCAGAAAGCATAGTGTGGATGACATTCGCCGTGTGTTCCGGGAAGCCAGAGAAGAAGGTCATGAAAACATCAATATGGACCTGATTCTTGGTCTGCCCGGTGAAAACGCGGAGGATGTTCGCAATACCATGGAAGAGATCATGAAGCTGGAGCCTGATAACGTGACGGTGCATACTCTTGCGGTAAAACGTGCATCCCGTCTCAGAGAAGAACTGGACCAGCACGACATGACTACAGCGGATACGCTGGAAGCAATGTTGGATATTGCTGCGGACTATGCGGAAAAAATGGGCATGGAGCCCTATTATATGTACCGCCAGAAAAATATGGTGGGGAATTTTGAAAACGTTGGATACTGCCATCCCGGTAAGGAAGGGGTCTATAACGTCCAGATCATGGAGGAAAAACAGACTATCCTGGCGGCAGGCGCAGGGGCGAGCACAAAAACTGTTGACCCTGAAACAGACCGCATTGAGCGTGTATTCAACGTAAAGAGCATTGAAGATTACATCGGTCGTATCGATGAAATGATAGAACGAAAAAGAACGGGTTTGCCCCAAGGAGGTAACGTATGATCCAGTTAGTAAAAGGGACAAAAGACATTTACGGTGCTGAGGTAAAGGCTTGGCAGGAAATCGAAGCAAAAATGAGACGCATCTGCGAAACATTTGGTATCGGTGAAATCAGAACACCTATGTTTGAATTCACAGAACTGTTCGCAAGAGGCGTTGGCGAAACAACAGACATCGTACAGAAGGAAATGTACACATTTACAGATGACGGTGACAGAAGCCTGACACTGCGCCCTGAAGGCACAGCAGGTGTGGTTCGTGCGTATATCGAACATGGTATGCACAACCAGGCACAGCCTACAAAACTGTTCTATATCAACCCTACATTCCGTTGTGAAAACACACAGGCAGGCAGACAGAGACAGTTCCACCAGTTTGGTATCGAAATGCTGGGCTCCTACAGCGCAGCGCAGGATGCGGAAGTTATTTCTGTAGCCATCACTCTGCTGGAAGAAATGGGTCTGGAAGGCATTGAACTGCGTATGAACAGCTTGGGCTGCCCCGACTGCCGTGCAAAATATAATAAAGCGCTGAAAGAATTCATCGGTCAGAATCTGGATAAACTCTGCCCTACATGCAGAGAAAGATTCGTGAAGAACCCTCTGCGCGTGCTGGACTGTAAGGAAGAATCCTGCCAGCAAATCGTAGCAAATGCGCCTTCCGTACTGGATTGTCTGGATGAAGAATGCACCGCACATTTCCAGAAAGTACAGGATATCCTGACAGCAAATGGCATCAAATTTACTATTGATCCCATGATCGTTCGCGGTCTGGACTACTACACAAGAACAGTATTCGAATTCGTATCCAACGGTCTGACACTTTGCGGCGGCGGCAGATACGATAATCT
>JAFRZQ010000428.1 GCA_017442465.1 Anaerotignum sp.
ACTACCTGACAGTCTGCTTCATTTTTTACCAGTTCGGCTACTACGCGGCCCATTTTGCCGCCGCAGCCGTGAATAATCACATTTACCATTTCAATACTCCTTTCTTTGGGACGCTGTCCCAAACCCTGCAAGGGGAATGATTCCCCTTGACCCCCATTTGAAAACGCATGTACATGCGTTTTCGTATCAGGGTGCAGGGAAATGATTTCCCTGCTGGGAGTTTGAGGGCAAAGCCCTCAAGAAAGGTCTTAAATCAGACCGTAGTTTTTCATTGTTGTTTTCAGTGTTTCCAGATTTTTGGGTTCCATTTCGCACAGAGGCAGTTTGCATGCGCCAACTTCATAGCCCATCAGGTTCAGAGCTGTTTTTACAGGGATAGGGTTTACTTCGCAGAACAGGGCAGAGATCAGTTCGATGGCATCCAGCTGCAGTTTGATGGAGCCCTTGATATCGCCTTCGAAGAATTTTGCAACCATATCATGTGTCTGTTTGGGTGCAACATTGGACAGAACAGAGATAACACCGGCACCGCCCAGAGACAGTACGGGCAGGATCTGATCATCGTTACCGCTGTAGATATCGAAATCGGGGCCAACCAGAGCAGCGATTTCTGCTACCTGAGACAGGTTGCCGCTTGCTTCTTTTACCGCTACGATATTTTCAACTTTGGACAGTTCATAAACTGTTTTGGGAGCCAGATTGCAGCCTGTTCTGCCGGGCACGTTGTACAGAATGATGGGGATATTGATCGCATTTGCAATTGCTGTGTAGTGCAGGATCAGACCTTTCTGTGTTGCTTTGTTGTAGTAGGGTGTTACCAGCAGAACTGCGTCAGCACCGGCTTTTTCACAAGCCACTGCCAGTTCGATGCAGTGTGCTGTATCGTTGGAGCCTGCGCCAGCAATTACGGGAACGCGGCCTGCTGCTACTTCTTTTGCGAAACGTACACATTCGATCTGATCTTCGTCAGAGATTGTTGTTGCTTCGCCTGTTGTACCGCAGATGATCAGGGCATCTGTATCGTTTGCGATCTGGAATTCGATCAGTTCTTTCATTTTTTCAAAGTTTACGCTGCCATCAGCGTTCATGGGGGTTACGAGAGCTACGCCAGCACCAGTAAAAATAGACATATGTATGACCTCCTCAAAATTGAACTTTATTCTATATCTTATGCGTTCATTAACTTAACGATTTCTTCTGCGATCTGTACGGCGTTTGTAGCAGCACCTTTACGGATGTTGTCTGCTACCACCCACAGGTTTACACCGTTGTCAACGGATTCGTCACGGCGGATGCGGCCAACGAATACTTCGTCTTTACCAGCTGCATTCAGTGCCAGAGGATATTCATTGTTTACGCTGTCATTCTGAACCACAACGCCGGGTGCATTTTTCAGAACTTCGATCAGTTCAGCCAGATCAAAGGGATTTTCAAATTCTACGTTGATGGATTCGCTGTGGGAATCGAAAACGGGAACACGAACTGTTGTAGCAGTTACGCGCATTGCATCGTTGTGCAGGATCTTTCTTGTTTCATTCACCATTTTCATTTCTTCCTTTGTATAACCATTGTCCAGGAAGGAATCAATGTGAGGCAGACAGTTGCCAGCAATGGGATGAGGGAATTTTTTAGGTGCTTCACCTTTCAGGCCGTTTTCCAGGTCTTCCCAACCTGCTACGCCTGCGCCGGATACTGCCTGATATGTGGAGTAAACCACACGTTTGATTTTATATTTGTCATCCAGAGGTTTCAGGGCAACCATCGCCTGAATTGTGGAGCAGTTGGGGTTGGCGATGATGTTTTTATGCCAGCTGATATCTTCGGGATTTACTTCGGGAACGATCAGAGGAACGTTGGGATCCATTCTCCACTGGGAGCTGTTGTCGATAACGATACAGCCATGCGCTGCTGCGATGGGCGCGAATTTTTCGCTTGTGCCGCCGCCTGCGGAGAACAGTGCGATATCGATGGGTTTATCGAAGGAATGTTCTGTCAGTTCTTCTACCACATATTCTTTACCATTGAATTCCAGTGTTTTGCCTGCAGAACGGGCAGAAGCCATAACATAGAAATTTTCGATGGGGAGCTGTCTTTCTTCCAGAACCTTCAGGAAAGTTCTGCCTACCATACCAGTTGCGCCAACTACGGCCAGATTGATTTTTTTCATGGGAATCATCCTTCTTTCTTTATGCTTTTGGGTTTTATGTGTTGCTTTTCCAAAGCAGTTTTTGTTTCAGAAACGAAAAAGTCGGCCTCTGCGCCGACTTCCAAGGAAACTGTGGCAGGAACTGTCGCAGTTTGATTGTTTCTTGTAGCGCTCCATTGTTGCCAATGACAGTCATACGGCTCTTAACCGCACAACCAGAAGAGAAACCATAAGGCTGTTTCTTTCTTCGGCGTTTTCCCCTTTCCTCGGGTTTCCTTTATCCCTTATGATATCTACCCGGATACTCTTGAAAAACGCACCTCTACTTTGAAAAATATATACTTGTGAATTAGTCTAACATCTGTCTTTCGTTCTGTCAAACGATTTCACGGAAAAAATTGTATTTTTTCGGAAAATCATTCGTCTGTGTACAGAATACATATTTTCTGATGTTTTGTACATACTGTGAGGACAGGAAGGGTGATTTTTATGGGAAAAAGAGAGCTGACTGAGGCGGAAAAGAAAGACCTGCAGATGAAGATGGAAATCGCAGAGGAACTGGGGCTTTTGGAGAAGGTAGAACAGCTTGGATGGAAGGGTTTGACAGCAAGAGAGAGTGGGCGTATTGGCGGCATCATGGGGCAGAGAAAAATCGAAGAAAGAAAAAAGGCAATTTATAAGGAAGAAAAAGAATGAGGAAATCCTGTTATTTTGTCTTGCAATCAGTGGGACATAACGGTATAATTTAGATTTATGAAAGAATGTCCGAAAGAGCGCCCTTTGGAGGAAGAAACATGAGTGCATACGAAGCTTTCGCATCGGTATATGATATTTTTATGGAACAGGTGGAATACGACCAGTGGCTGAGCCACATTTACGCGGTATGGGAAAAGTATGGCCTGAAGCCTGAAACCATCATTGACCTTGGCTGTGGTACAGGCAGTATTGCTTTGCCTCTGGCAAAGGAAGGCTACGATGTGATCGGTGTGGACCTTTCTCCTGAAATGCTGACAGAAGCCGACCATAAAGCAATGGAAGAAGGCGTTTCTGTTCGCTTTGCCTGTCAGGATATGACGGAACTGGAACTGGGCGAGGAAGCAGACTGTATCCTGAGCCTTTGCGACAGCATGAATTATCTGACAGAGGATGGACAGCTGGAGGATGCCTTCAAAAGTATCGCCCAGCATATGAAAAAGGAGAGTCTTTTCCTTTTTGATATGAATACGGAATATAAATTTAAGGAAGTTTTGGGACAGAATGTATTTGGTTCTGCGGAGGAACACGCGGCGTATATCTGGGAAAATGATTACGACGAGGAAGAAAAGATCAATGAATATTATGTAAGCTTTTTTATTGAAAATGAGGATGGCCTCTATGAACGTGTTGAGGAGTTCCATTATGAAAGGGCTTATTCTATGGAAGAAATCGAAGAAGGCTTGCAGGCAGCAGGCATGGAACTGGTGGAAGTCATGGACGATTACAGTTTCGATGCACCTCATGCAGAAAGTGAGCGTCTGCTTTTTGTAGCCAGACTGAAATAAATCGAAATATTACTGGAGGAATCAAAATGAGTGACTATATTGTAAGAGCAACGGCGGGCAACGGCAGTATCCGTGCCTTTGCTGCAACAACAAGAGATCTGGTGCAGCATGCAAGAGAGATCCATCATACTTCTCCCGTGGCATCTGCAGCACTGGGCAGAATGCTGACAGCAGCGGCTATGATGGGCAGCATGCTGAAAGGCGACAAGGACCTTTTAACACTGCAGGTAAGAGGGGACGGCCCTCTGCAGGGTATTGTAGTAACCAGCGACAGCAAGGCGCAGGTAAAGGGCTATGTATTTAACCCTAACGTGGAGATCCCTGACCTGATCCCCGGAAAGCTGAATGTCAGCGGAGCCATCGGTGCAGGCCATCTGAGCGTGATCAAAGATATCGGTATGAGAGAACCTTATGCAGGCAAGATCGAACTGGTAACAGGTGAGATCGCGGAAGACCTGACATACTATTTTGCACAGTCTGAACAGACACCTTCTGCCATCGGTCTGGGCGTTCTGGTGGAAACAGATACATCCATCCGCAGAGCCGGCGGCTTTATCATTCAGCTGCTGCCCGATGCGACAGATGAAATGATCGACAGACTGGAAAAGAAACTGGCAACCATCCCTTATGTATCTGATCTGCTGGATATGGGTCAGACACCGGAAGATATCCTGAATATGATCCTGGGCGATTTTGACCTGAATATCCTGGATAAGATCCCTACAACTTTCTACTGCAACTGCACAAGAGAAAGAGTAGAAAAAGCCCTGATCAGCATTGGTAAGGATGAACTGGAAAAAATCATCAGAGAAGACAAGAAAGCAAATCTGCACTGCCATTTCTGCAGCAAGGAATATGATTTTAATGAAGAACAGCTGGTGGCACTGCTGGATGAAGCGCAGTAAGAGAAAGTAAGAAACGGAAAGAGGCGATCCTGTGAAAAGGGATTTTGCGGTGGCTGTGAAAGCTGTCATTATAAAAGAGAATAGAGCATTGGTGCTTTGCCGTTCCAAGCATGAAATGGAAGGCAGTTATATGAACAGCCATCAGAAATGGGATCTGCCCGGCGGCGGTGTGCATTTCTTTGAAAAGTCTGAAGAAGGACTCACCAGAGAAATCATGGAAGAAACGCAGCTGACGGTGGAGATCGGTCCGCCCCTGTCTTTATTTGATGCCATTAAGCACCATATCCATCTTTGCATTTTTACATATGCCTGCAAATGGACAGGCGGCGAAGTGCATCTGAGTTCGGAGCATGAGTCCTACCAGTGGATCACACTGGAGGAAATGGAAGAAAGCGAATTGCCCCATTGGATGAAGCGAGATATCCGCGGAGCTTTTGAAGTGATGGAAAAGAAAAATGCATAATGTTATAATAGAGGAGATCCTGCAGAAAAATGCAGGATCTCTTTTTTATTGAATTTGTATACTCGATGGGAACAATTAGAAAAACAGATGCTGAAATCAGCCTTTTTTTCGGTTGAAGTGAATGATTTTTTAGCGAAGGAAGGATACTTCAGTAAAACGAAAAATTTTGTTTCGGGAAATGTGAAGAAAAAAATATTACAAATTTTGTATATTTTGTACAAATTAGTATAAGTTTATACAAAAAATATGCATGTAAATCATTTGGATGCAAATGGATTGCGTGCGAAATACCATGTGAAAACCTTGAATTTATAGTGAAAACTGCTGTTTTCCATAAAAAGGTTATGACGGATTTTTAACAAAGGTGAGAAGGTGGACAAAAGCAACATGAAAAACGGCTGATGAAGGTGTATTGTTGACAATACTGCATAAATCTCGTATTATTTAATATGAGGTATGTTTTAGATTTCATACATGCCTTGTAATTTTTAGTGTTTTTCCAGAAAAATACAAACTGTAAAGATATTTTCGGAAAACATGAACAGGAAAACAGGGGAAAATAATTCTTTTCTGAGAAAAAGTATAAGTGTTAGAACTTTAACAAATGGTTCTGGCGATGAAATATTTTGTACCTGTGCAATTTGTTCAACAAAAAATGCAGCAAGAGAGGTGAGTAGAATGGCTTATGAGATCCTGAAAAGCATTGTTGAGGCAGAAGCCCGTGCTGTGGAAATCAAAAAGCAGGCTGTGGTACAGGCTGAACAGATGAAGGCCGAAGCCCTGAAACAGCAGGAATCTCTGCTGGAAGAGGTAAAACTGCAGGGCAAAAAGGAAAAGCAGGAAGTTGTTGCGGCAGCGATAGAGGAAAGCCATGCGGTGATCCAGAAGATTGCAAAAGAGGCAGAGGAGACCTGCTCAGGAATCAGAGAACAGGCTGCCTTGAAAAAAGAAGAAGCCGTAAAAGCGGTGATCGGAAAGGTCGTGGGAGATTATGGCAGTTGTTGAGATGCGTAAACTTACTGTCATTGGTCTGAATAGCGGCAGAGCGCCTTTTATCTATGAACTGATGAATCTGGGGGTTGTGGAGATCAATTCTCAGGATAATATCGTCAGTGATGAAGACTGGATGCCCGATATTTTCCAACCAAGTAACAGTGCCGATGTTTCGCGTCTGGAAGGGGACATTATCCGTGTCAGCACGGCCCTGGAAGCCATTGCAAAGTATGATCCGTCGAAGAAGCCTTTGCTTATCACCAGAAAGGAAATGGGCAGAGAAGCGTTTATCGCCTATATGAATAAGGTGAGAACGGATACAGAACGCAATATGGATAAAGCCATTGCCGCATACAAAGTGATCACAGACGGCAGGGCAGAGATCAACCTGCTGCGGGCGCAGATCACAGGGCTGCAGCCCTGGGGGAAACTGGATATCCCTCTGGAGCTGAATGAAACGGAATATGTCAGTGTCATCCATGGGGTGACCAGTGCAAAAGTCCAGTCCGGACAGCTGATCACAGCTGTAACGGACGGTGTACCCTCTGCGATTGTGCAGGAGATCGGGGCGGACAAGCAGCAGAAGTATTTTTCCATCATTGTTCTGAAGGAAGAAAAGGATGCATTGTATGAAGTGCTGCGTCCCTTCAATTTCTCTGTGGTTCCTATGTCGGAACAGCAGGGCACACCGACGGAAGCGATCCATCGGAATGAAAAAAGGATCGAAGAGATCGAAAAACTGATCGCTGAAAATGAACAGGTGCTGGTGGAACTGGCGCCTGCAAGAAAAGATATTGAATTCCTTTATGACCTTTTGGTGACCCAGCGTGACCGTGCAAGGATCGTAGGGGAAATGCTGAGTACAGAAACTGTATTTTATTTCGACGGCTGGATGCCTGCAAAATCTCAGCCTGAGGTCGAAGAACTGCTGAAGAGATATGAATTTTATTATGATATTCAGATTCCTGATGCAGAGGAGGAAGTGCCGGTGCTGCTGCATAACAGCGGAGCAGCGACTCCTTTCGAGGCGGTTACCAATATGTACAGCCTGCCTTCCAGAAAGGATATCGATCCAACCACCATTCTGGCACCCTTCTATTTTATCTTCTTTGGTATGATGCTGTCGGATGCGGCCTATGGTATTATCCTGTCTGCGATCTGCTTCTTCGTACTGAAGAAATATAAGCCGGAAGGTACCATCTATAAGATGTTCAAGATGTTCTTCTACTGTGGTATCTCCACATTCATTTGGGGGGCATTGTTCGGCGGCTGGTTTGGCAACTTCTTTACCGTGGCGGCGGAAACGTTGTTAGGTAAGGAATTTACGATCCAACCCATCTGGTTCAACCCTCTGGAAGAACCCATGAGACTGTTGATCTTCTCCCTGATCCTGGGGGCGATCCATCTGTTCATTGGTATGGGGATCCAGGCGTATATGTACATCCGCGATGGTCATCCGACAGATGCCATCTGTGATATCTTCCTGTGGTATGTGCTCCTGATCGGTCTGGTGCTGTTCGCTGTTGGCGGCAGCGTGACACCTGCTCTGAGCACAGTCGGCAAGATCATGTCCATCGTTGGTGCTGTTGGCATTTTTGCAACAGGCGGCAGAAAGAAAAAAGGGATCATCGGCAAGATCACAGGTGGCTTTGGTGCTTTGTATGGTATCACCAGCTATCTGTCTGATGTCCTTTCCTACTCCAGACTGCTGGCTCTGGGGCTGGCAACCGGTGTAGTTGCTCAGGTTATCAATACACTGGGCTCTCTGGCCGGCGGCGGCATCCTCGGCGCAGTGATCCTGACAGTAGCGCTGGTGTTTGGTACTATTTTCAACCTGGCCATCAATGCGCTGGGTGCATTCGTACATTCCTGCAGACTGCAGTATGTAGAATTCTTTGGTAAGTTTTATACAGGCGGCGGCAGAGAGTTCCGTCCCTTTGCAAGAAAAACAAAATATGTCAAGATCGTGAAAGATCAAGATAAATAAGGAGGAGAATAAATTATGGTAGAAAGTTTATTCAGCGGTGAATTTTTAGCATTATTGGGTGCGGCGACAGCAGCTCTGGCTGGTATCGGTTCCGCTCTGGGTGTTGGCGTTGCAGGTGAAGCGGCTGCCGGCGTAGTTTCTGAAGATCCTAACAAATTCGGTCAGGTTCTGCTGATGCAGGCGCTGCCCGGTACACAGGGTATCTATGGTTTGCTGATCGCCTTTATCGTACTGGTTAAAGTTGGTATGCTGGGCGGTGACGGCATGATCGATCTGACAGTGGCACAGGGTGCTTCTATTTTTGCAGCATCTCTGCCTATCGGTCTGGTTGGTATTTTCTCTGGTTATGCTCAGGGTAAAGCAGCGGCTTCCGGCATCATGCTGATCGGCAAAAAACCCAGCGAAATGGCAAAAGGTATGCTGTTTGCAGCGATGGTAGAAACATATGCCGTACTGGCTCTGCTGATTTCCTTCCTGATGCTGAATAGCATCCAGCTGTAATCGAAACTAAGAAAAAAGGAGGAGAAACTCCTATGAATGACGGCAAGATCATTATCGATAAAATCATTTCCGATGCAGAGAAGGTAGCGGCAGTTACCATTTCTCAGGCACAGAAGGAAGTGGATGCCCTGCTGAAGGCTGCAAAGGATAAAGCCCACAGACAGCTGGATCAGATGGACAGAGATGCCCATTCTGAAGCAGACAGAGTGAAATCCAAGGAAATTTCTGCGGCAGAAATGCAGGCAAAGAAAGCTATTCTGGAAACAAAACAGGAAATCCTGGCTGAGGTCATTGCAGAAGCAGAAAAAAGACTGGTTTCCATGGAAGATGCCGAATATGCAAAGGTGATCGGCGGCATGCTTTCCAGACTGGATAAATCTCTGGGTACAGAAGTGATCGTATCCAAAAAGGATGCGGCAAGACTGGCTGGCGTGGTGCAGGAAAACGGTTTTGTGCTCTCTGCAAAAACTGCAGATATCGAGGGCGGTTTTATCGTAAAAAATGGAGATATCGAATATAATTATTCTTTTGAATCTATCATTACTGTAGAAAAAGAAGCGATCCGCCAGGCAGCAGCAGAAATCTTATTCTAAGGAGGGGGTAGAGCATGGCTAAAAACAAGATTTACCCTTTCGCCGTGGCTAGTATCCGTTCTATGGAAAACAAACTGCTGACGCAGCAGAAACTGATGCAGATGGCAGATGCAAAGGATGCAGGGGAAGCGATCCGTATCCTTTGTGAAACAGACTACGGGAAAACAGAAATCGAGGATATTCATGACTTTGAAAAAATGATCCAGAATCATCTGGAAGAGGAATATCAGGCCGTTGGTAAGCTGATCCCTTCCATCACATTTATGGATATTTTCAAATTCAAGAATGACTATCATAATGTCAAGGTTCTGATCAAGGAAGAGATCTCCAAGGTCAACGGGAAAAAATATCTGACCAGAGGCGGTACCATCCCTCTGGATGACCTGCAGAAGAATTTCCGGGACAGAAACTATGTGGAACTGCCCAATATTAAGGCGGAGGCAGTACAGGAAGCTATCGAGATGTATGCGAAGACAAAAAATGCCCGCTATATCGATACGATCCTGGACAAAGCCTGCTTCCAGGTCATGTCTGAAGCAGCGCAGAAACTGGGGAATGACTATGTTTCCAGATATGTGAGCAAACTGGCAGACGTGACAAATCTGAAAACACTCCTGCGTGCATGGAAGCTGGAACGCAGTGAGGACGAGCTGGAAGAAAGCATCGTGCCTGGCGGCGAACTGCCGGCAGAAGTGATCATCAAAGCTTTCAAGAATGATATTTTCCAGGTGATGAAGGAAACATCCTATGGTCCACTGTGTGAAACATATATGCCTCAGGGTTTCACTGTTTTTGAAAAGGCCTGTGATGATTATCTGATGGGATATATCAAAGATGCAAAATATAAAACGCTGACCCCTGAGCCCGTTGCCGCATATATTCTGGCAAAGGAAACAGAGGCAAAATGCGTACGTATCATCATGACCTGTAAGATTCAGGGGATCGAAGCAGAAACCATTAAGGAAAGGGTGAGAGAAGCGTATGTCTAAAGTTGGTATTATTGGCGACAAAGACACCGTTATGGGCTTCCTTGCTCTGGGCATCGATATTTTCCCTGCATACGGTGCAGATGAGATCAAAAAGACCATTAACAGACTGGCGGAACGTGAATATGCCATTATCTATATCACAGAAGAAGCCAGCCTGCAGGCAAAGGAAACCATTGCAAAATACAAGGATATGGAACTGCCCGCTATTATCGTGATCCCCGGTATTTCCGGCAGCATGGGACTGGGCATGAACGAAGTGCGTGAATCGGCAAAACGTGCCATTGGCGCAGATATCCTGTTTAACGACTAATAAATGATTGTAGGTGAATGAAGATATGACAACAGGCACCATCGTAAAAGTATCTGGTCCACTGGTCATTGCAGAAGGCATGAGAGACGCCAACATGTTTGACGTGGTTCGTGTATCTGAAAAGCATCTGATCGGTGAAATCATTGAAATGCACGGAGACAGAGCCTCCATTCAGGTTTATGAAGAAACAGCCGGCCTTGGCCCCGGCGAGGAAGTTGTTTCCGTTGGTATGCCTATGAGCGTAGAGCTGGGCCCTGGCCTGATCTCTACGATCTATGACGGTATCCAGCGTCCTCTGGAAAAACTGTACGAAGCAAGTGGTACAAACATCCACAGAGGCGTTGAAGTACACTCTCTGGACAGAGAAAAGAAATGGAAATTTGAACCCACAAAACAGCCCGGCGAAGCAGTGGAAGCCGGCGATGTGATCGGTATTGTACAGGAAACTGCAGTAGTGACATGTAAGATCATGGTTCCCTATGGTCTGAAAGGTGTCATCAAGGAAATCTTTATTGGTGACTTTACTGTAGAAGAAACTGTTGCGGTGATCACAGATGAAAAGGGCAACGACGTGAATGTAACCATGATGCAGAAATGGCCCGTTCGCCGTCAGAGACCTTATAAAGCAAAAGAATCCCCTAACATGCCTCTGGTAACAGGCCAGCGTGTTATCGATACATTCTTCCCCATTACAAAGGGTGGCGTTGCAGCGGTTCCCGGTCCTTTCGGTTCCGGTAAAACAGTAACACAGCACCAGATCGCAAAATGGGCGGATGCAGATATCGTTGTTTACATCGGCTGCGGTGAACGTGGTAACGAAATGACAGACGTACTGAACGAATTCCCTGAACTGATCGACCCTCGTACAGGTCAGTCCCTGATGCAGAGAACCGTTCTGATTGCAAATACATCTGATATGCCCGTAGCAGCCCGTGAAGCATCTATCTATACAGGTATCACCATTGCAGAATTCTTCCGTGACATGGGCTATGCGGTGGCTGTCATCGCCGACTCCACCTCCCGCTGGGCAGAAGCGCTGCGCGAAATGTCCGGTCGTCTGGAAGAAATGCCCGGTGAAGAAGGCTACCCCGCTTATCTGGCTTCCCGCCTGGCTCAGTTCTACGAGCGCGCCGGTGTGGTCTCTACCATGGGCCGCGAAGAACGGGTCGGCAGCCTGACCGCAGTCGGTGCGGTCTCCCCGCCCGGCGGCGACTTGTCCGAGCCTGTATCCCAGGGTACCATGCGTATCGTTAAGGTCTTCTGGTCCCTGGATGCTTCCCTGGCTTACCGCCGTCACTTCCCTGCCATCAACTGGCTGAATTCCTACTCCCTCTACCTCTCCTCCATGCGCGACTGGTTCAATGAAAACATTGGCCGCGACTTCATGGATAACCGGGATCGCGCCATGAGCATGCTCCAGGAAGAAGCAGAGCTGAACGAAATCGTCCAGCTGGTTGGTAAGGATTCCCTGGGCGCCGGCGATCAGCTGACTCTGGAAACCGCGAAAATGATCCGCGAGGACTTCCTGCAGCAGAACGCCTTTATGGAAACGGATAGCTATTCCTCCTATGATCGCCAGGCCAAGCTGCTGGGCCTGATCCTCAAATATGACAAGCTCTGCCGTGACGCCATCAAGAAGGGCGCTGATCTGCAGCCGCTTTTCTCCCTCAGCGCCCGCGACCGCATCGGCCGCGCAAAGAGCGTTGATGCAAACGAATATGTTGCCGCTTATGCGGATATCGACAAACTGATGGAACAGGAAATCGATGCCATCGCCATGAAAGGGGGCGCTGAATAATGATACGTGAGTATAAAACCATCCACGAGGTTTCAGGCCCTTTGATGGTCGTTGAAAAGGTCGAAGGTGTAACCTACGACGAACTGGCCGAAATTCAGCTGCCGAACGGACAGATGCGCCGCTGCAAGGTGCTGGAAGTCAACAAGGTGCCGCACAGATCGGTGATCAAAACATCGCCGTGCTTTACGGGAAGCTTGGGGTGGGTGGCATAGATGGTCTTTGCACATTCCTTCAGCATGGCCTTGGGAACGGGCTTATCGGTCTTGACGCTTAAGGGGCGATCGGTTCCTTCGGGTCTCATAAGTACGGTCAGAACTCGTTCAGGTG
>JAFRZQ010000429.1 GCA_017442465.1 Anaerotignum sp.
GTATGAGGGATGGTCACATCCTTGATCTCCACTAACCTGCCGCCCAGTTTCTTCAATGCACCTGCCGCCTGTTCCACTTCCGCCTCCGCATCGGGGCCTTTCAGGGCCGCCAGCATACCGCCCACCTTGATGAAAGGCAGACAATACTCACTCAGCACCGCCAGATTCGCCACTGCACGGGAAACGCACAGGTCAAACTGCTCTCTATACTCAGGGTTCTGACCGCCGTCCTCTGCTCTGCTGTGGACATATTCCACACCGTCAAGGTTCAGCTGTGTGCCTACTTCCTGCAGGAAACCGATACGCTTCTGCAGAGAATCCAGCAGTGTCATTTCCACTTCAGGCTTTGCGATTTTCACGGGGATACCAGGAAAACCTGCCCCTGTGCCCACATCGATGACCTTCATGCCTTCCTTCCAAGAAACATGGGGGATCAGGCTCAGGCAGTCAGCAAAATGCTTCAGCACCACATCTCTGTGTTCCGTAATGGCCGTCAGATTCATTTTTTCGTTCCATTCCAGCAGGAGGGAAAGGTATGTCATGAACTGTTCCGCCTGAGCGTCGCTTAATGTTACGCCCATCTGGTCACAGCAATCCATCAGTAATGCTTTGTTTTCCATTCTTATTCCTTCCCTTCTCTCTCAATGCTGAAAATCTTCCATTTACCGAAGGAATCCGGCTCCGCCACCATGCGGAAGGAGAAAATTTCCTCATCCTTGTTGTTTTTCTTGGCTACGGAGACCCTGCGGATACCCTTGCCCTCGTCTTCCGCGAAGCAATAGTAATCCTTCAGGTCCTTCAGATAGCCTTCCAGTTCCTCATAATCCACCACTTCTGCTATTTTTGTGGAAAAATAGCCCATGGCTTCGTCTTTCTGCCCCTTTTCCACCGCCTGCAGGAAGGAACGCAAAGTCCCTCTGGGGTTGGGCAGGGAAACATAGGCGGGCTTACGATTATCGAAGACCGCATCCTCCAGAGAAAATCCTCCCTTAGGCAGATGCAGCTTCTTCTCGCCTTTTTTCACGGTTCTATTTTCATTCCATGGCAGAAAAAATCCTGTCATAGCATCACATCCAATTCTTTTGTTTATTTGCTTCTTTTCATCTGTTCCATGAAAATCAGCAGTACGGAAATATCCGCAGGGGATACGCCCGTGATTCGGCTCGCCTGACCTAAGTTCTGGGGGCGTACCAGATTCAGTTTCTGTCTTGCCTCCAGTCTCAGACCCTGAATGGTTTCATAGTCCAGATCCATAGGCAGGAGTCTGCCTTCCAGCTTCTTGAACTGTTCCACCTGATTCAGCTGCTGGGCAATATAACCGGCATATTTGATCTGGATATTCACCTGTTCGCGAACATCCGCAGGCAGTTCCGGTCTTTCGGGGTCGATCTCCGCCAACGCATCATAAGTCAGCTGAGGGCGTTTGATCAGGTCAGACAGACGGGCACCATTCTTGATGGGTGCTGTGTTGTGTCTTTCCAGAACAGCCAGTACCTTTTCACTGGGGCCCATAGTCACGGTATGCACGCGTTCGATTTCTTCCGCGATCATTCTTTCTTTTTCTCTCAGTGCTTCAAATCTTTCATTGGAGATCAGACCAATTTCATGACCAAGGGGTGTCAGTCGCTGGTCTGCATTATCCTGTCTGAGCAGCAGTCTGAATTCCGCACGGCTGGTCATCATTCTGTAGGGCTCTCTGGTGCCTTTGTTTACGATATCATCAATGAGAACGCCGATGTAGCCATCGGAACGCTGCAGCACAACGGGTTCTTTCCCCTGAATATAATGCACCGCATTGATACCGCCGATGAGACCCTGTGCCGCCGCTTCTTCATAGCCGCTGGAACCGTTGAACTGACCTGCAGAGAACAGACCGGGGAAATCCTTGAATTCCAGAGACAGCTTCAGCTGTGTGGCATCGATACAGTCGTATTCAATGGCATAAGCAAATCTTGTAATTTCGCAGTTTTCCAGACCGGGGATGGTTCTATACATAGCGATCTGTACATCCTCAGGCAGGGAAGAAGACATACCCTGAATATACATTTCTTCTGTATTTTCGCCTTCAGGTTCTACAAAGATCTGGTGTCTTTCCTTATCGGCAAAACGGACGATCTTGTCCTCGATGGAAGGGCAATAACGGGGGCCAGTACCCTCGATGACACCACCAAACATGGGAGAACGGTGGAGATTGTCACGAATGATCTGGTGTGTTTTTTCGTTGGTGTAGGTCAGCCAGCACAGTGCCTGAGGCTTTTCGATATCCTCCGCCTTATTTTCAAAGGAAAAAGGCACGATGTCCTCATCGCCGTACTGAGGCTGCATTTTGTCCAAGTCCAAAGAATTCTTATTCATTCTGGCAGGGGTACCTGTCTTGAAACGGAACAGGTCGATCCCCATTTCCATCAGCCTTGCAGACAGTTTTGTGGCAGGCATCAGGTTGTTGGGGCCGCTTTCTGTGATGTGTTCCCCAGTCAGGCAGCGTGCCTTCATGTAAGTACCCATACACAGGACAACCGCCTTACATTCAAAGACCGCTCCTGCAGCCGTTACTACGCCGCTGACCTTGCCGTCTTCCATAAGGATATCCACGATTTCCGCCTGTTTGATTTTTAAGTTGGGTGTGTTTTCCAGACGGTGCTTCATTTCCACCTGATAGCCGATTTTATCCGCCTGAGCGCGCAGGGAATAAACCGCAGGGCCTTTGCCTGTGTTCAGCATTTTTGTCTGGATATAAGTCTGGTCGATGACTTTGCCCATTTCGCCGCCCAGTGCGTCGATCTCACGCACCAGATGCCCCTTGGAGCTGCCCCCGATGGAAGGGTTGCAGGGCATCAGGGCGATACTGTCAAGGGAAATGGCAAACATCACCGTATTCATGCCAAGGCGCGCCGCCGCAAGGGCTGCTTCACAGCCGGCATGACCGCCGCCGATGACCGCGACGTCTATGGTTTCTGCATGATACATATTCAAATTCCTCTTTTCTGGGATAGATTACGATTTTTCACTAATACTTTATTTTACACGAAAAACAGGGAAAACACAATGTTTTCCCTGTAAATTCAAGCCTTTTCAGTTTTCCAACTGCTTCATCGCCTTTTGAAACTGCCATGCAAACAAAATCGCCGTAGTCGTCACGGCCACAAAATCCGCCACAGGCTCCGCTAGGAACACCGCCATATCTTTTCTTTCGAAGAATCGAGGCAGAATATAAATAAGCGGGATCAGCA
>JAFRZQ010000430.1 GCA_017442465.1 Anaerotignum sp.
AACTTTCTATGATCTTTTCCATCATCGGTGTTGCCGTTCTGGCAGCAGCCCTGTTTGGTGTATATGCAACAACATCTTCTACTGATATGCTGCGTACGGTACTGCAGCTGGGTGCCATCTACGCACTGGTTGCCGTTTCCATGAACCTCCTGAACGGCTTTACAGGCCTGTTCTCTCTGGGTCAGGCGGGTTTTATGGCTTTGGGTGCTTATGTATTTGCTATCTTTACCATTCCCGCAGCACAGCGTCCCGGCGTTTACTATCTGTATGGCGTAGCTGACTGGCTGGCAAATATCGAACTGCCTATCATTGCGGCTCTGGTAGTTGCAGGTGCAGTCTGCGCCCTGATGGCAGCCCTGATCGGTGCTCCCGTACTGCGACTGAAGAGTGACTATTTCGCCATCGCTACACTGGGCTTTGCGGAAATCGTTCGTATCGTTGTGGGCTCTTCCCCTCTGAACCGTATCACAAACGGCTCTCTGGGTCTGAAGCTGATCCCCAGATTCCCTAACTTCTTCTTCCCCTTCATTGTAGTAGCCATCTGCATCTTCATCGTATGGCTGCTGATCAACTCCTCTTACGGCAGAGCCTTCAAGGCCATCCGTGAAGATGAGATCGCGGCAGAAGCAATGGGTATCAATCTGGCAAAACACAAACAGATGTCCTTTATCATCAGTTCCTTCTTCGCCGGCGTCGGCGGTGCGCTGATGGCAATGTACATGGGTGCCATCACATCCACAACATTCAACGTAACACTGACATACAATATCCTGCTGATCGTAGTAATCGGCGGCATGGGTTCCCTGACAGGCAGCATCATCTCCTCTTTCCTGGTTATTGCCGCAAGAGAATGGTGGCTGCGTTTCCTGGATCAGCCCCTGTTCATCGCAGGCGTGCAGATCCCCCTGTTCAAAACAGGTTTCCGTATGGTTATTTTCTCCATCATCCTGATGGTTGTTGTACTGTTCTTCCGTAAAGGTATCATGGGCAACAAGGAATTTAGCTGGAACTTCATCCTGAAGCGAATGGAAAAGAAAGAACAGGCAAAAACTTCCGCAGGAGGTGAAGGCAATGAGTGAGAAAAAGACCATCCTGAATGTAAAAGACGTGACCATGCAGTTTGGCGGTGTCGTTGCCGTAAATAACCTGACGCTGAAAGTAAGAGAAGGCGAGATCGTTTCCCTGATCGGCCCCAACGGTGCCGGCAAAACCACAGCCTTCAACGTTATCACTGGCGTTTATGCACCTACCAACGGCGAAGTAAAATTACACCGCGCAACCATTATTTCCAACTACCCCAAGGGCAAGATGGATAAACTTTACGCAGGGGAAAACAAGGGCGTTTACAAAAAGTCCATCGAACCTACCCCTGATAAGATCACAAAACTGGGCATTGCCCGTACTTTCCAGAATATCCGTCTGTTCAAGGAACTGACTGTACTGGAAAACGTTCTCATTGCGAAACACATGAGAATGAAAGCAAACATCTTCGCAGACACCTTCCGCCTGAACCATAAGGAAGAAAAGAAAATGAAGGAAGACTCTCTGGAACTCCTGAAGATCCTGGATCTGTACGATGTAAGGGATGAGATCGCTTCTTCCCTGCCCTACGGCAAACAGAGACATCTGGAGATCGCCCGCGCACTGGCAACAGAACCCACACTGCTTCTCCTGGACGAACCTGCGGCCGGCCTGAACCCTCAGGAAACAGACGAACTGACGGCCTTCATCAGAGATGTCCGCGACAAATTCAATCTGACGATTTTCATGATCGAACACCACATGAATCTGGTTATGGATATTTCCGACTGGATTTATGTTATCGACTTTGGTAAGCAGATCGCCAACGGCACTCCTGCTGAAATTCAGAATAACCAGCGTGTAATCGACGCATATTTGGGGGTGGCTGACGATGAGTAATATTCTTGAAATCAAAAACCTGGTGGTTTCCTACGGCGGTATCGAAGCGGTAAAAGGCATTGATATGATCGTGCCCGAAGGCCAGATCGTAACCCTGATCGGTGCCAACGGTGCAGGCAAATCCACAACGCTGAAATCCATCTCCGGTCTGGTAAAGCCCAAACAGGCTTCCATCCTGTATAACGGTCAGGAGATCGTGGGCAAAACACCCGACCAGATCGTTTCCATGGGTATCACACTGGTACCTGAAGGCAGACGCGTTTTCCCTAACCTGACAGTTCTGGAAAACCTGAAGATCGGTGCATATCTGAGAAAAGACAACCTGCAGGAAGATTTGGACTACATCTATTCCCTCTTCCCCCGTCTGAAGGAAAGAGAATGGCAGATGGCAGGTACTCTGTCCGGCGGTGAACAGCAGATGCTGGCGGTAGGCCGTGCCCTGATGTCGAAACCCAAAGTGATCATGATGGACGAACCCTCTCTGGGTCTGGCGCCTCTGGTTGTAAAAGATATCTTCAAAATTATCGAAACCATCAATAAAGAAGGCATCACCGTTCTACTGATCGAACAGAACGCCAATATGGCACTGAAGGTTGCCCATAAGGCGTATGTTATCGAAACAGGTACCATCACTATGGAAGGTACTGGCGCAGAACTGCTGGCAAACGAAGAAATCAAACAGGCTTATCTGGGCAAGACGAAATGATAGCGGGGCTTTGCCCTGTAGCACTGCTTGCAGTGCGAAACTGTCCAGCACAAAGTGCTGGCAGCTATTGGCACCCCAAAAACTTTATTTGCCTTCGGCAGAAAATTTTAAGACACCTTTCATCCGAAGGGTGTCTTTTTTATCAGAGGTAATTCTTATGGAAAAACTGAAAAACGAAATTTTTACATTATTAAATGAAAGCGGTGCGGAATTAATGGGCGTGGCAGACCTGTCTGATATCCCAGAAAGCCCCTATCCCACAGGCATTTGTTTCATGATGCCTGTACCCAGGCATATCATAAAAGACCTGCTGGATGCTCCTACAAAGGAATATCATCAGATGTACATCGACTACAACAACAAGCTGAACGAAATGGGCGAAAAGGCAGCTGCTCTGCTGCAGGAAAAAGGCTACAATGCCCTTGCAAACACCACAGACAAGGTGATCTGGGATAAGGCGACCCATTCCACCGCCCTGCCCCACAAGACCGTAGCAACAAAAGCCGGCTTAGGCTGGATCGGCAAAAGCTGCATCCTTGTCACAAAAGAATTCGGCGGTGCCTTCCGCATGAGTGTCGTGCTGACAGATGCGCCCCTGCCTGCAGATGAGCCCATCACCGAAAGCCAGTGCGGCGGCTGCACAAAGTGTGTGGATGCCTGCCCTGCCCAGTGCCTGAAAAACACCATCTGGAAAGCCGGCATGGCAAGGGAAGAAATCGCAGATGTTTTCGCCTGCGACGAGACCATGCGGAAAAACATGATGGAACGCCATGGCTACGAAATGACCATCTGCGGCAAATGCTTTGCCGTTTGCCCCTACACGCAACGCTATCTGAATACATAAAAAAGAAAGGTGCGAACAAAGTTCGCACCTTTTGTTATTTTCTTATGTATCAAGCTTTGCCAGCTTTGGAGATCTTCATCAGACCGATTGTCAGCATAGGGATTACATATACAAACAGGAAGCCCCAGCATACTGTACCGTAACCTTTTGCGATCAGACCTGTCAGACCGAATGTGGAAACGGCGATACCGATTGCTACGAATACAACAGCGATTGTAGGACGCATCCAGGAAGGACATTTTTTGCCGTTCTTTTCATAGGAGATTTCCATACGGTCGTCAACTGCTTTGATGAAGCCTGTACCTGTTTCGATCAGAGTACCGAACAGAACGATTTCAAACAGGATGTACAGCCATCTCATATCCAGCAGACCGAATACTACTGTTACGGGAACTTCTGCAGCAACAACTGCCTGCAGGTCGCAGCACATTACCAACAGCAGCAGAACCGCGGGAACGATACCGATGGCACCAGCCAAGAGACCGGATACAACTGCTTCTTTTCTTGTTTCGCAGTCACGGATTGTATACAGAGTAGCGGGAACGATACCCAGGTTATAGAATGCATACTGGAAACCAGCTACTACCCAACCGGAACCGATTTCGCCTTTTGCAAATTCTGTGGAAACATTGCCGCCGAATTTTGTGAATACACAGATCATGAAAATGATATAAACTGCATACAGCAACAGAGACCATACGGACAGAACTTTTTCAATGGCTTCTGTACCTTTTACGATCAGCAGAACCTGACCGATTGCCAGAACACCAATACCAATCCAGGGAGACAGACCTGTCAGGTCAGAAACCATGGAACCAGCTGTCGCATTGATAACGCCCAGTACGATCAGCATCAGAACGATATAGCAGATTTCATACAGAACGCCGGCTTTGCCCAGCATTTTGCCCATCATGGAATTGTAGTCATAAGTTTTGAAAACACGAACGAATTCGTATGTAGCAGCACAGATCACAGACCATACGATCAGTGTTACTACCATACCCAGCAGACCGCCCACCAGGCCTTTTACGCCGAAATACTGCGCGATTTCAGCACCGGTACCATAACC
>JAFRZQ010000431.1 GCA_017442465.1 Anaerotignum sp.
CCTCCAGAACATCATGCAGCAGGGCTGTGATTTTTTCCATCTCTGTTTCGCATCTGTTCATCACCCGCAAGGGATGCAGGATATAAGGATGTCCACCTTTGTCCATCTGTCCTTCATGGGCTTTTTCCGCTATTTTTCTCGCTTTTTCCAGCATTCCCCTCACCTCTTTCTGCTTTCAGTATAAACTTGAAAAAAACGACTGTAAAGGCGAACTTTTTCGACCTTTTCTGCGTCTGTATTATGGTATACCCATTTTTCGAAAAAAAGCCAAAAAACTTAAGATTTTCTTCAGAACTTTTTAACAAAAGTATGGTATTATGTAATCAATCGACAATGTTCGACAACAACGTGTATTTTTAGAAGAGGGGGAACTTCTATGATCTATTATTTCAGCGGCACCGGAAATTCCTATGCAGCAGCAAAATATCTGGCAGAAGGCCTGGGCGAAGACCTGATGGATATTGCTGCAGCAGTAAAAAATAACCAGTATGAATATACCCTGAAACCAGACGAAAAACTTGGGTTTGTATTCCCCGTGTACGCCTGGGCACCCCCCAGAATCGTCACTGACTTTGCAAAAAATCTGGAATTGTATTATTCCGGCGATCCTTATATTTTTGCAGTTTGCACCTGCGGTGCTTCTGCGGGAAAAACCATGGATATCTTTGAAAATGCACTGGAAGAAAACGGCCTGGTGCTGGACAGCGGCTTTTCCCTGGTAATGCCCGATAACTGCATCACCCTTTTTGAGGTGGATTCTGATGAAGAAGTTGCAGAAAAATTTGAAAACGCAGAAAAAACACTGAAAAACATCCTTCGGGCAGTCAAACTGGGCTGGAGCGATTTCTTCCGTATAAAGAGAGGGAAATTCTCCGGTATCCTCAGCGGCGTTGTAAGCCCCGTCTTTTCCATGGGTGCCCTGAAAACCAAACCCTTTTATGTAACAAAAGACTGTATCGGCTGCGGCCTGTGCGAAAAGATCTGCACCAGCGGCTGCATCGAACTGATCGCCGGCAGGCCCATCTGGACCGAGGATAAATGCAATATGTGTCTGGCCTGCATCAACCGCTGCCCCGCCAAGGCCATCCAGTACGGCAAGAAAACAGAAAAACGGGGCCGTTATGTACATCCCATCTATCAGACAAACAAGAATGGAGAAATGACTGAATGAAAAAGAAACGCATCTTTGCTTTCCTTTTATCTTTTATCATGCTGACAGGCCTTTGCGGCTGCAGTGCCTCTGCCAAGGCTCTCATCAGTGTCAGAGAAAAACGGGCCGCCGAGGCCCTTCTGAAGGGCGAAGCCTTCTGGGCCCAGCAAACGGAACACCAGATCGGCGAAACGGTAACCGTTACCGACTATATTGATCCCTTATCCTATGCCCTGCAGTATCCCAAAACAGGATACCCCGCTGTGGATGCCCGCATTGAAACCATTGCAGCAGAGATCAGAAATGCCTTTGAGCAGGAATATAGCCCTGCCGCTGCTCCCGAAGGAGAAAAAAGCCGGGACAAGTCCACCGCTGCTACCCTTTATCTGGGATACGAAACCTATCTGACAGATGGGACCCATATGAGCCTGCTCTTCTTTGAGACGCACGAAACCGCCGACGGTATGTCTCCCCATACCCGCATCCAGGCATTCCATTTTGACCTGGCTGCAGATCAGGAAGTGGACGTAGCATCTATGATCTGGGATGGATTTAAG
>JAFRZQ010000432.1 GCA_017442465.1 Anaerotignum sp.
AACAAATCCGCCAAAGCCTTCCAGCAGATCGAACAGTTCCGTAACGGTCATCCGCACTTTCACCCGTTCCTTTCCCTCCAGCGTAATATACTGATAATGGGAATGGGCTTCTGTATAGTAAATATGACTGATATTGACTCTTTCCACACTGTCTGCTGTTTTCAGAAGAACAAACCGTTCCTGCATTCGTTCTGACTGCTTTTCCGCTGCAGAAAGTGCTTCAAAAAATTTTTCTCTATCAATGGGTTTGATCAGATAACGGAGGGCGGAAACCTCAAAGCCTTCCGGCGCATGCTCCACAGAAGTGGTCAGAAAAATGATTGGACTTTCGATTCCTTTTCTGCGGATTTCTTTTGCCAGAGCTGTTCCCAGAACCTCTCCGATGTAAACATCCAAAAGGAAAACATCAAAGACTGCGCCATCCTCAATGGCACTTCCCAGTGCAGCTGCAGACGAAAAGGTAAAAACCTCTGTTCCTTCTTTGCCTGCTGTTTTTTCGTATTCTTTTATGTAACTGCAGATACTTTTCAGAATTATTTTTTCATCATCACAGACTGCGATACGCATTTTACTCCCCCCCTTTCTTAAAAAAGCCAGAAACTATTTCCCTGAAACCCATTTTACTAAATTCGAATTTAGTGTATTTCAGAAAAAACCTTCTGTCAAGAAGATGACCTTCCTCGAAATGAACTTCTAAGCAAAAACTCTGGTTCAACAGAATGAAATAAAGACATCCAGGAAACAGGCATTATTTCTGAACAAAACACATAAAACAGTGTAAATGATCAAAAAAGACCCCCTCTGAATTCTAATAGAATTAAGGCGTGGTTCTTTTGGATCCATCTACAATTATTCTTTTACAATTTCTTCGATTCTCCGATATATATTTTCAATATATGTAAAGAAAAGATATGTTTCATCAAAATCTGACAATGTTGTCTGTGAGGGGTCGCCCTCTCTGATCCGGAGGGTGCGGCGGATCTCTTTCGGGATAACTACCCTTCCCAGATCATCTATCCTGCGTACAATACCTGTTGCTTTCATCTATATTCCTCCTGCCATTGTGTCTTTTTCTGTGGAAATAGTATTCGCAGGAAAAATTGAAATATACGCCACAGACTGCCATGGGACAAACTGGCAAAAAAGAACCACTTCCATACACAAATTCCATAAAGATCTATAACTAAAAATCCAAGAAATCAATATTTCTCGGATTTAAATATTTAGTTGTATAATAACAGAACTTATCCGATGATTGTTACAGACTATGTTGCTATATCCCAGAAAACAGAAGCATTTTATATTTCCGCCACAAAACATACAGGCAGATAAATTCTGCTATTTTTAATAAACGCAGCTACAACTTTCCATCTCAAAAAATACTTGTTTCTCTCTGTTTTCTGTTCTTTTCATGATGGCAGATACTATAGAGGGGTTCCTCTGCAGACTGCCCCTGCATCCGCGTCATATATCGTTCCTTCCGAAAATCCGCATATCTGCAGAAAAAGCAGTCTTTCGCACCACTTCCATAGCCGGGAACGGTATCTTTCTCCCAGAAAGGGCAATGATCGACCTCACTGACGATCCGATACCCCTCCGCCGAATATATTTCTTTCACAGTCCGTTCCTCCTTCCTTTTTAAGGGGTGTTTTCCTAACATAGCAGAAAAATGATCCAAAATGGGGCATCTGGCATAAAACGTCCTTTTTCTGGCACAGATTACACTTCCCGCAATGAAAAAGCAGATACCTTTCGGTACCTGCCCTATCAAATAACGATTATGCCCCATCCCATTTGTCGCCTGAATGGGATGGAGATCGGGCGGAAAAGGAAAAACCCGACATAATCTTCTTATAAGCATTTATTTTCAGAAAAGCGTCCCTTCGTGTGCTTCGATCAGCTCTGCCGCATATCTCTGGAAGGGAAGGATAAATTCCTGCATCATTTTTTCCATGTCCAGCGTTTCGCCTGCAGCGACGCCTTCGTAACTTCTTCTAAGCAGGATATTCCCTGTCTCTTCAGATACAATAACATAATAGGGACTTTCTTCTTCGTTCACCTGTTTTACCAGATTGTGGCATATTTTTTCATCCGCAACGGAAAAAATGCTTTCTGCAATAAACATCCGCTCTTCTGCCATCGTATCCAGACTATAGTACAAGCCAAAAAGGACTTTTTCTTCTTCCGTATAAATTTCCATATATGGCAGCTGCCCATCGATCATCACAAGACCTGTGACCATTCTTTTCTGTGCCATCCATTCCATCAGGGTATTGAAATAGGCAACAGCTTCCCCATAGCCATTTCGGAGGAAACGAGTCTGTCGTATTTCTTTTTCTGCCATATATTCAGAAGTGTATTGCATTGGCATGCCCTGCAGAAGTTTATTGATCAGTTCCATACCACTATCCGTCTTACCCGTTACCGACATAAGCTGGTACTGAGGGTACTTGGCTTTGATCGTTTCATAGGCCTGTTTCATCAGCATCAACAGATGAGCTGTTTCAGATACATTATCCAGGTATGCCGCATCAAAATGAAGCATCCCATTATCATCTGTAATCGCAATATAAGCAGACACCGATCCGTGATGTATGTAAGCAATGGTCAGCTCCGGAATGGGTTTCCCTGCCGCATCAAATAATGTCATATAAAAGGGAATTTTGGATTCCACTTTGGTCTTCAGGTTTTCCAGCACCTGTCCGCTGATAGCTGTAAAAGGAACGATCTGTCCCGAAGGTTTCAGCTTTTCTGTCAACTTTGCAAAAGCACTTTTTTCAATATCTGCGATACGGAAGGTCATCATGGTGTTCCCTTCTATGGGCATCGTATATCCGTTTTTCAGAAAAAACCGATCCAGCAGCAGCGCTTTTTCTCTGTCACATGCATAGGAAAAAGAAATCCCTGTCATGCCGATGGTTTCCGCCAGCTGTTCCGCTTCCCGGATCAGCTGAGACGCAACACCCTGATTTCGATTTTCCGGTTTCACATAAAGAGAAGATACCCGCAGGATGCCATCTTTTTCCAATGCACCCAATGCGCCGCAGGGGCCATCTTCCCCATAGGCCATCCAGATGAATCCATCCAGCGCCAGTTCCTTTTGGGCTGAAGCAAACAGAAAGGGAAGTGCTTCCTGAAAATCAGTTTTTTCAATGTATTTGATCGTATATAACATAATCGTCAGCGCCTCCTTTCTTATAAAATGATTCCATAAAAGAAATCCACACGGGTCATAAATTCATTTAACTCCAGTAAGAACTGCCCGTTCTGCTCCTTCCCGACTTTTTCCTCTTTGTATTTTACGATTGGCGGATTTCCAGGAATGGTGATTTTTGTATAGCCAACTCCGGTAGATTTCCAAGGATTACGCATCAGAACATATTTATAACCATTGAGTTCCTTTACACCCAGAATGGAATAATCATGACCTTCCACAATACCGCCGCTCATAGATTCTCCATTGAGACCTGTTGCAGTGACCCCTTCTGGCATATAGTGGCATGTACCGGCCCCAACAGGCTTTCCTTCTTTCAGCGCCTCTTCCAGCTGCTGATAAACACCTCTCGCATAAGGCGTGTATTTCCCTGTTACCTTCCCTTTTTCATCCTTTACTGATGAAAACATACGATGCTCGATACGATAACATCCGCTGCTGCCATCTGTATAACTATAAGTCTGAGCAAAGTTCTCCAATGCCTTCTCCATGTAAGGCCATAATCCATCCACAACTTTTTTGACATCTTCTGCCAGTCTCGGACTTTTCTCATCAAGTCTATTCCTTTGCAGAAAAAGGCTATATTCCGGAGTATTGTTTACCCTCAGATGAACGGAACAGCATGCTTCATAAATATCCTCAATATTCAAAGGCGGACCATAGGCTTTCCCATTCTTATATTTGATACTCTTACCGATAATATCATTCACAGATCTCATCAGGAAATCGACATTACTCTTCTCCTCTCCCGTAAAGGGTTTGTCTTCCGGTTTATGATAAAACCACTTCTTCTTAACTACATCTGTCATCCACTGTATTCTGACCCCAGTGATGTTACGGGCATGAAATACATCAACAGGTTTCCCCTGCAGCGTTTCCAAAAACTTATTGCCAAAACCGCCCGAGATTCTAGTGTACGAGATTCTGTTCTCTTTATACATTTTTTCTTCCCTGGCTGCCAGTTTTACCTTCATTTCCTCAGCTTTTACCTTATCCGTCTTCTTAAGATCTTCATACTCCTGCTCATGACCTTCCCAGACTTTATTCTTCACATATTCTCTAAAATCCACATCATCGCCCTGCCCCAATCGGCTTGCAGCAAAAGCTTTCTGGATCATTTGTGCCCACATGGCACCATGTGAATAAAATTCTCTTCCCAAAAAGGAAGGGATTGTTTTTTTCACCTTGATATATACAGGGTTATATCCCTCTGTAAACACTCTTTGATCATCAAAAACCTTCTCAAAAAATCTGACAGTGACCGTTCCGTCGCCATTGTCCTTCATACACTGTTTGATTTCTTCCGGATGATTGACAACCAGATCCGCAAGGGCGGCTTCCATATAACAGTCCCCCAGACAGCCCTGCTGGATATCATCAATAGTCGGTTCATGAGAGAACAAAGGCATCTCTTTTACATCTTTCCAAGACAAAGGAAGGATTCCGTCTTTTGTGATCTTTTCATCCTCTACAAACTCCTGTCTGCTTCCTTCCGGTATATTTTCTGTATCAAGCTGTCCCTTCATATTTACATCAAAATACAGTTTGTAACGATTCAATGTCTGTATCTGTTCCTGCAGGATCTGCTTTTTCGCTGCATTTGTTTCTGCCTGATACAGGTTCTCCAAGTGAAGCAGATCATTCTGTATTTCGCGAACTGCTTCCTCAATTTTTTTCGCCTGTTCTTTCTCTGTGGTCTGATCCAGGTCAAGCTCCGCATAGGCTTTGACTTTCTGCAAAGCATTCTCATAATCCTTACTGAACGCACTTTTTATATTTTTATTGATATTTATGTTCAGAGAATTCTGAAGACTTCTGCTTTTATAAAGTCCTGCTGCATCTTCTTCATATTTTTCTTCCGCCGTTTCAAAGTCCATTCTGATTTCAGTCAGCATATCGATCTGCTTCTGCATATTCTTCTGTTCTTCCTGAGACAGTTTTTCGATACGGATCCTGTATTTCAGCGTTGTCAGCCCTTTCATCAGAGCCTTTTTCGCCTGACGATAAGATTCCTGCTGCTGTGCCCCATCCAGATCATTCAGATTCTGATAAGCATAACTTCTGACCGCAACCAAAGCTTCCGCAAATTCATCGCTGGCCGTTACAGTACCTTCTGTTTTATCCATCTCACAGCTGCCCCGCAGGATATCCTGAAAGGCTCTTTTATTTTCCTCGGAAAAATAATCATGCTGCATCTTCTGGTTCAATACAGCGATCTTTTCTTCCATCACGCCGTTTTTGCCGATTTTCCGTTCGATATACAGGTCATCTTCTCTGGGAACGCCTGCAACCCGCTGCTCCTCCTGATGCTTCATTTCCATCTGTGGAACATCGGTCTTCACTTCTTCCTGTCTCTTCTGCAAGGTTTTCTGCATCTGCAGTTCCTTTTGTTTCTTTATGTAGTCATTCATCAGGAATTCACATCCTTTTCAAATCATCTTTCAAAATTTATTATCTCTTTTTGAAACGGCCGAGCAGGCGGGCAAGCCAGCCTTTCTCTTCGTATCTCTTCTGAACATTTTTGTTGTAGCTGATCTGCTGTTTTCTGTCAAAGCCTGTCACATTGCCGCCATCCAGTTCGCGGATCTGTGCTTCATCTCCCATCAGCTGATTCATATAGCCTCTGTTTTCTGCAAAATCAAGACCATCCTTTGTCGGATTGAACTCTTTCTCACTCGAGCCCATATTCGCATCTGCACCGAAATACATGCCCAGCTGAGAATTAGCATTCTGATAATAATTACTCAACAGTCTGAATTCCGCATCATCCGGATTATTTTCGAAATCAAAATATTTTGCACCACCAGTAATCATCTGTGCAGTATCCTGCAGGATAGAAGTGTCCTCAAAATAATCAATACCGATCTTGCTGATAAAATCATCCGGATGCATCTGGGTAGGATATGTACCATACTTTTCTTTCAGATGACGAAGCTTTTTCAGATACATCCCCTTTAACTTCAGGAAGCCTCTGTCAAACTTCTGATCTGCTTCTTCTACTTCTTCCTGACTGTATGTGCCATATTGCTCATTCAGTTTCATCATCTGTTCAGGGATCGTTTTTGTCAGCTTTTCTTCATATAAAGCAAGAGATTTTTCTTTGGATGCCAGCTTTGCTTTGGCATCTTTGCCCCTTTGCTTTTTCAGCATATTTATGTCATTTTTATAATAATTTATCATCTTTACAGTCTGATGATACGTTTGTTTAATTTTGTTGATCTCCTGGTGTTTTAATGCTATATTTCCACCGCCAAGCAAATCATCATACAATCCCTTGATATCTTCTTTAGACATCCCTTCGCCCAGACTGCCATCCAGAACCTGCAGCATTCTTATATACATCAGCCCATTGACATTTGTAGTAGTAGAAGCGTTTGTAAGGGCCCCTGTCATTAAAAGTTTCTCCTGCTCTGTACCTTTATACTGATCCTGAATATAATCATTCAGACCATCTCTTTCAGAGAAATGATCTTTTTTATATTGATCTGTTGCATGCTGTCGGCCGCCAACAGCAAATTTTTCCTTATTGCTCATCCCCTGTGTATACTGGGGTGCAGTTGACAGCTGGATCGCATCGATATCTGCATCCGCCATAGGTGCAATACTCTGTCTTTCTTCTTCGGCTTCTTTTTTTCCTCCCTTGAAAAAAGAAAACAGATTTTCAAACCAGTCCTTCACACCGCCCTGTACTGCTCCCATAGGCGCACTTTCAGCCACAGCACCGCCTACTACGCCCTGCTGCATGGTGTGAGCCAGTTCATGACCAACCAGTGCTTTTGCCGCAGGTTCTCTGCTTTCAAAAATACCTTTGCCGAAAAACAGATTGTTTCCGCTGACAAGGGCATCTTTGCCTGCTGCTTTTACTCTTCTGTCAGCCGCGTCGTCCGTATGAATTTTCACATTGGAAAAATCAGTGTGATATGCTCGTGCCATATCCTGCGCCACATCACTGCTGTGTGCAAATTTTTCGCCGATTTTATTCGCTTCGCGTTCCGCTGCATCGTTATAATATGCCTTACTCATATACGTTCCCTCCTGTTTCAGAAGAAGTGATTTCTAAAAGATATACTTATGTATATTTTACTTCTATCCACAAATAAAAAAGAATTTCTGGCATAGATTGTCTGTTTTCTGGCATAGATTGTCATATTCTGCAATAAAAAAACTCCCCTTTCTAAGAGGAGTTTGGTTCAGTTATTTTTCTTTTAAATTCAGATTGATATTTGCCGTGAAAACACCGTCTTCTGCAAAGAAATCAACCATCCCTTCGTATTTTTCAGCGGCAGTGATGATCGAATTCATGCCGATACCATACATGGATTCGTCTACAAAAAGGCCGCTTCTGCATCGATTTTCCACTCGGATCAGCAGACGTTTTGCCCCTTCCCGGATATCAATGCGAATAAAGGGCTCTTTTTCTTTCGCCGCTCCATGGATCGCATTTTCAAACAGATTTGCCAAAATTGCCACCAGATCCTGAGGAGAAACCGCAAGTTCTTCCCCTGCACTGGCAGAAATCCGAAGAGGAATCCCCTGTTGCTCC
>JAFRZQ010000433.1 GCA_017442465.1 Anaerotignum sp.
ACCTCTGGTAAGATCTGCGAAAGTATACGTTCTGTACGGCGAACTGACAGATGCTGATGTAGTGGAAATCAAAAAATTCCTGATCAACCCCGTAGAATCCAGAGAAGCAACACTGGATAAATTTGAAACACTGGATGTTCATTACGAAATCCCTACAGAAGTAGCAACACTGGAAGGCTTCATCAAACTGGACGAAGCTGGTCTGGAAAAATTCGTAAAAGATATGGGTCTGGCGATGGATCTGGATGACATCAAAGTATGTCAGGCTTACTTCCTGGAGGAAGACAGAGACCCTACGATCACAGAAATCAAGATGATCGACACATACTGGTCCGATCACTGCCGTCATACAACATTCCTGACAACTATCGACAAAGTAACATTTGAAGATGAACTGCTGCAGAATGCGTATAACGAATATATCGCAACAAGAGATGCCATCGGCAGAACAAAACCCATCAACCTGATGGATATCGGTACAATCGCTGCGAAATTCCTGAAAAAAGAAGGTAAACTGGACGGTCTGGATGAATCCGAAGAAATCAACGCTTGTACAGTAAAAATCGACGTTGATGTGGAAGGCGAAACACAGAAATGGCTGCTGCTGTTCAAAAATGAAACACACAACCATCCTACAGAAATCGAACCTTTCGGCGGCGCTGCAACATGTGTCGGCGGTGCGATCCGTGACCCTCTGAGCGGTCGTTCCTATGTATACGCTGCTATGCGTGTAACAGGTGCAGCTGACCCTCTGAAACCCGTATCCGAAACAATTCAGGGCAAACTGCCTCAGAGAACCATCGTTCAGACTGCAGCAGCTGGCTACAGCTCCTACGGTAACCAGATCGGTCTGGCAACAGGTCAGGTAGACGAAATCTATCACCCCGGCTACGTTGCGAAGAGAATGGAAATCGGTGCAGTTATCGCAGCGGCTCCTGCAGAAAACGTACGCAGAGAACGTCCAGAAGATTCCGACATCATCATCCTGCTGGGCGGCAAAACAGGTCGTGACGGCTGCGGCGGTGCAACAGGCTCCTCCAAATCTCATACAGTAGAATCTCTTGAAAGCTGCGGCGCAGAAGTACAGAAAGGTAACGCTCCCGAAGAAAGAAAACTGCAGAGACTGTTCAGAAATCCCGAAGCCTCCAAACTGATCAAACGTTGTAACGACTTTGGTGCAGGCGGTGTTTCCGTTGCCATCGGTGAACTGGCTGATGGTCTGGAAATCGACCTGAACGCAGTACCTAAAAAATATGACGGTCTGGACGGCACAGAACTGGCTATTTCCGAATCTCAGGAAAGAATGGCAGTTGTAGTTGCTGCAGCAGACGTAGAAAGATTCAAAGAACTGGCATTTGCGGAAAATCTGGAAGCAACAGTAGTTGCAAGGGTAACAGAAGAACCCACTCTGAAAATGACATGGAACGGCAAACAGATCGTTCACCTGTCCAGAGCATTCCTGGATTCCAACGGTGCAGAAAAACACATCACAGTAGCTCCTGCAGCTCCTGAAAAATTTGTAAAAGAAATCCCCGCTGATTTCAAAACAGGTTATATGGAACTGGCACAGGATCTGAATATCTGCTCCAAGAGAGGTCTGTCCGAACGTTTCGACTCCACGATCGGTGCCGGCACTGTTCTGATGCCTTTCGGCGGCAAA
>JAFRZQ010000434.1 GCA_017442465.1 Anaerotignum sp.
ATCTGTTCTCGAAGTTACGCAGGGATTATGAAGAAAAGCTTGTGGAAGAAAGGGAAGAAGCGGAAAAAGCTGCTCTGGAACTGGAATTGGCGGAGAAGGAACTGGCAGAACTGGAAAAGCGGATCGCAGCATTGGAAGGAAAATATGAAATTGTTTCTTCTATATATAATATGGAAGAGTTGGATGATACAGAAAAAGAGTTGCATGACTGGTGCGAAATGATGGGAAAAGGTTTGGCAGCATTTTCCTCTCTGCATAACTGGATGACTGAGGCTGAAGAGGAACGCCTGAGAGTTTATAGCAATCCAGCTGATCGGGCGAAGAATGAAAGGATGCATGATGCGCTGGACAAACTCTTTTTGCGGCTGAATGTGTTCCTTTCTATGGTTGGTCGTGTGCGCTATTTGCCGGGGATCAGAGTGAATACTGGTTTTCGTATCAATCGTACGCAGGCGATGGGAGGTAAAACGATCATGTTTTTTCGCAAAGGGTATGGAGCCTTCCAGTTAGATCTCCACGAGTTTTATTTGAGAGAAATGGAGAGCGGCTGGGCAACGGGGGAAGCGTTGGGGAGAAAGTTAAAAGAATTAGAACATCTGGAAAAGCTTTGTCGTAGTATCGTCATAGAAAAACTTCCTTTGGGAGAAGAATTGCTGCGAAAAGTCAGGATACAACACTTTCAGCCTGCGGAAAAGGACATTTTTGGGTTTGAAAAGAAATATTAAAACAAGATATTGTATACATAGAAGAATCAGGGACAACATGATGTCAAAAAACAGACGGAATGTTGTCCTTGTATCGTGAACAAATGGATGATTTGGGGCGGATTTGTTTTGGCTAACTTCGGTTAATGAAAAAAATCCGGTTTTTTATTGTGCAATTTGTTCAAAGTTTGGTTGAAAGAGGTTGATTTTTTTTATCAGAAATCAAAGAAAATTTCGAAAAAAATTGAAAAAAATACTTGCAATCCCTGTGTTTTTCCTTTATAATCATCAGTGTTGTGACATAGAGTGTTGATACGGAAGGTTGCCAAGAGCCGATGAATGAAGGGCTCGAGGGTTTTTCCGAGGAGCGATGTCCAGTTCAAAGAAACCGGGCGACAAGGTCACTGTACTGAATATTTTGGGTTGAACTTACCAACAGGGTAAGTTTGCGTATCTGACGTTGCTGGATACACCCGGATGAGTGTGCAGTCACCACTTGTCGTGCTGAAGTCAAATAGTACGAAAAGGAGGGGACTTTTTTTATGGCTAATCCCAAAATCAGAATCAGTCTCAAAGCTTACGATCACAAACTGATCGACCAGTCTGCAGCGCAGATCATTGAAACAGCAAAGAAAACAGGTGCACAGATCAGCGGCCCTATCCCTCTTCCCACAAAGAAGGAAGTTGTAACAATCATCAGAGCGGTGCATAAATACAAAGACTCTCGTGAACAGTTCGAAATGAGAACACACAAGAGACTGATCGACATTCTGAGCCCTACACCTAAGACAGCAGACGCTCTGAGCCGTCTGGATCTGCCCGCAGGCGTAGACATTACACTGAAAGTAATGAAATAATCGAAACGGTTAACCCACTCAGCAACGAACCAAAAAGATTATTTTTGAACTTTAGAAACACAAACAAAGAAAAACATCCAAAAAGCTGGTTTATATAAGATAGATACGTAACACAGAAATGAAAGTTACAACTCTTATATGACTAGAATGATTACCTGAAGCCTTCCGAGGCGAGGGTGGACGGCAATCCGCTGTAGAAAATTAGGAGGTGCAACGAAATGAAAAAGGCGATCATCGCTAAGAAAATCGGTATGACACAGGTTTTCACTGAAAACGGTGCGCTGGTACCTGTAACAGTTCTGGAAGCAGGCCCCTGCGTAGTTGTTCAGAAAAAAACACTGGAAAACGATGGTTACGAAGCAATCCAGGTTGGTTTTGCTGAAGTAAAAGAAAACAAAGTAACAAAACCCATGAAGGGTCATTTCACAAAAGCAGGCGTAGCTGCTAAAAAATATGTTAAAGAATTCAGACTGGAAGATGTAAGCGCATACGAAGTTGGCGCTGAAATCAAAGCTGATGTATTCGCAGCAGGCGACAAAGTTGACGCTAGCGGCGTTTCCAAAGGTAAAGGTTTCCAGAGTACAATTAAGAGATACAATGCATCCAGAGGTCCTATGGGTCACGGTTCCAAATCTCACAGAGTTGTAGGTTCCATGGGTTCTTCCGCTTTCCCCAGCCGTGTTAAAAAAGGTAAAAGAATGCCTGGTCACATGGGTGCAAGCAATGTAACAATCCAGAATCTTGAAATTGTACGCGCAGATGCAGAAAAGAACCTGCTGCTGATCAAGGGCGCAGTTCCCGGCACAAAAGGTTCCATTCTGGTAATCAAAGACAGCGTAAAGGCTTGATAAACTTTACGAAAGGAGGAAACTAACATGGCAAATGTTGCAGTATTAAATATGACAGGCGCTCAGGTAGGCACAATTGAGCTGAACGACGCTATTTTCGGTATTGAAGCAAATGAACATGTGATGCACCTGGCAGTAGTTAACTACCTGGCAAACCAGAGACAGGGCACACAGAGCACAAAAACACGCGCTGAAGTTCGCGGCGGTGGTAGAAAACCTTACAGACAGAAAGGTACAGGCAGAGCAAGACAGGGCTCCATCCGTTCTCCTCAGTGGGTTGGCGGTGGCGTAGTATTCGCTCCCAAGCCCAGAGATTACTCCTTCAAACTGAACAAGAAAGTGAAAAGACTGGCACTGCAGTCTGCACTGTCCACAAAAGTTGCTGAAGGCAAAATCATCGTTCTGGATGAACTGACACTGGCTGAAGTAAAAACAAAAGAAATGGTAAAAGTTCTGGAAAACATCAAATGCGGCAACGCACTGATCGTTATGGAAGGTTCTAACACAAACGTTATCCTGTCCGCTAGAAACATTCCCGAAGTTAAGACAGCTTCCGTAAGCACAATCAACGTTTACGATCTGCTGAAATACAACACACTGGTTGTAACAAAAGAAGCAGTAGAAAAAATCCAGGAGGTGTACGCATAATGGCTGATCTGAAATTTTACGACGTAATCGAAAGACCCGTAATCACAGAAAACAGTATGTCTGTACTGGATGAAAAGAAATATACTTTCATCGTACACCCTGAAGCAACAAAAGCTCAGATCAAAGATGCTGTTGAAAAAATGTTCGAAGGCGCTAAAGTAGAATCCGTTAACACAATGAACTACTCCGGCAAACCTAAAAGAAGAGGTATGTTCTTCGGCAAAACAAAAAAATTCAAAAAAGCAGTTGTTAAACTGACAGCTGACAGCAAAGACATCGAAATCTTCATGGGTATGTAATTTATCCTAGAAGTAAATTCAGAAACTTGCAAAACACACGGAAACGTGTAGACGATATAAATCCGAAAGGAGTGGAAACAAGAGATGGCAATTAAAAGATATAAACCTTATACACCATCCAGAAGACACATGACAGTGTCCGCATTTGATGAAATCACAAAGTCCACGCCCGAAAAATCTCTGGTAGTACACCTGAGAAAAACTTCCGGCAGAAATAACCAGGGTAAAATCACTGTTCGTCACCACGGCGGCGGCGGTAAAATCAAATACAGACTGGTTGACTTCAAACGTAACAAAGACGGTATCCCCGCAACAGTAAAAGCAATCGAATACGATCCTAACAGAACAGCAAACATTGCTCTGATCGTATACGCTGATGGTCAGAAATCCTACATCCTGGCACCCGCAGGCCTGCAGGTTGGCGAACAGGTTATGAACGGTCCTGACGCAGAAGTAAAACTGGGTAACACACTGCCTATGAGCAAAATCCCCGTTGGTGCTTCCATCCACAACATCGAAATGAAACCCGGCAAAGGCGGCCAGCTGGTTCGTTCCGCTGGTAACGTTGGTCAGCTGATGGCGAAAGAAGGCAAATACGCTACAGTAAAACTGCCTTCCGGCGAAATGAGACTGCTGCCTATCGAATGCCGTGCTACAATCGGTCAGATCGGTAACACAGATCACGAACTGGTTCACATCGGTAAAGCTGGTAGAAAACGTCACATGGGTATCAGACCTACAGTAAGAGGTTCCGTAATGAACCCTAACGATCACCCTCACGGCGGTGGTGAAGGTAGAGCACCTATCGGTCGTCCCGCACCTATGACACCTTGGGGCAAACCTGCACTGGGCTACAAAACAAGAAACAAACACAAAGCTTCCAACAAATACATCGTTCGCCGCAGAAACGGCTAATAGATTGGAATGTGCCTAAGATCGCTTAGGCACGGATAGAAGACACAAGGAGGACAAATCAATGAGCAGATCTTTGAAAAAAGGACCTTTCGCTGACGATCATCTGCTGAAGAAGATCGATGCTATGAACGCAGCAGGCGAAAAGAACGTAATCAAAACATGGTCTCGTCGTTCTACAATTTACCCCGATATGATCGGTCACACAATCGCAGTTTATGACGGCAGAAAACACGTGCCTGTATATATCACAGAAGACATGGTAGGCCACAAACTGGGCGAATTTGCTCTGACAAGATCTTACAGAGGTCACGGCAAAGACGCAGAAAAGAAATCTAGAGTTCGCTAATTATCCGATAACGAAAGGAGGTTTCGTTCATGGCAAAAGGTCATAGAAGCCAAATCAAAAAAGAAAGAAACATTGCAACACAGGAAAAAAGACCTCATGCTACTGCTAAATACGTAGGTATCCCTGCTCCCAAAGCGAAAATCGTTCTGGATCAGATCAAAGGTAAAGACGTTGCAACAGCAGCAGCTATGTTGAACTATAGCCCCAGACTGGCAGCAGAAATCATCGGTAAAGTACTGAAATCCGCTGTAGCTAACGCAGAAAACAATCTGGGTATGGACGTAAGCAAACTGTACGTGGAAGAAGTAAGTGCTGATCAGGGCCCTACAATGAAGAGAATTCGTCCCAGAGCACAGGGCAGAGCATATCGCATCCTGAAAAGAAGCTGCCATATTTCCATCATTCTGAATGAAAGATAATAGGAGGTACTGAAATGGGTCAGAAAGTAAATCCCCACGGTTTAAGAGTAGGTATCATCAAAGATTGGGATGCAAAATGGTATGCAGAAAAAGACTTTGCTGATAACCTGGTTGAAGACGTAAAAATCAGAAAATTCATCAAAAACAAACTGTACGCTGCAGGCGTTTCCAAGATCACAATCGAAAGAACAGCTGGCAGAGTAAAAGTTAATGTTCATACAGCAAAACCCGGTATCGTTATCGGTAAAAACGGTGCAGCTATCGAAGAACTGAAAGCTGAACTGCAGAAAATGACAGCTGGCAAAGTAGCTGTTAACATCGAAGAAATCAAAAGACCTGAACTGGATGCTCAGCTGGTAGCTGAAAACATCGCTCTGCAGCTGGAAAACCGTGTGACATTCCGTCGTGCGATGAAACAGGCTATGGGCAGAACAATGAAATTCGGTGCTAAAGGTATCAAAACAATGGTAAGCGGTCGTCTGGGCGGCGCTGATATCGCTCGTGGCGAATCCTACCACGAAGGTACAATCCCCCTGCAGACACTGCGTGCAGACATCGACTATGGCTTTGCTGAAGCAGATACAACATACGGCAAACTGGGCGTAAAAGTTTGGATCTACAAAGGCGAAGTACTTCCTGTAAAAAACGTTAAGAAGTAAGGAGGGCTAGAGTATCATGTTAATGCCTAAAAGAGTAAAACATCGTAAACAGCAGAGAGGCAAAATGAGAGGCCGTGCATATAGAGGCAACAAAGTAACTTACGGTGAATACGGTATCATGGCGATGGAACCTACATGGATCACATCCAACCAGATCGAAGCAGCACGTGTTGCTATGACAAGACACATCAAACGTGGTGGTGACGTTTGGATCAAAGTATTCCCCGACAAACCCGTATCCGCTAAACCTATCGGTACTCGTATGGGTTCCGGTAAAGGTGCTCCTGAATACTGGGTAGCAGTAGTTAAACCCGGTAGAGTAATGTTCGAAATCGGCGGTGTAGAAGAAGAAAAAGCAAGAGAAGCGCTGAGACTGGCAATCCACAAACTGCCTATCAAGTGCAAAATCGTAACTAAGGCTGAAGCAGAAGAAATGGCAGGTGAACATCAGTGAAAACAACAGGTTATGTAAAAGAATTGATGGCAAAGTCTGCAGATGAATTACAGAAGGACCTTGTTTCCGCTAAAAAAGAGCTGTTCAACCTGAGATTCCAGAACGCTACAAACCAGCTGGACAACACAGCAAGAATCAAGGAAGTTCGTAAGAACATCGCAAGAATTCAGACAATCATCACACAGAAAGCAAGAGAAGCAAAATAATAGATATTCCGTTCGTTGAAAGGAGGAAATCATCGTGGAAAGAAATCTTCGTAAAACTAGAATCGGTAGAGTAGTTAGCGACAAGATGGACAAAACAATCGTTGTTGCTGTAGAAGATAAAGTAAAACACCCTCTGTATGGCAAAATCGTTAACAGAACATACAAACTGAAAGCTCATGACGAAAACAACGAATGCGGTATCGGCGATCGTGTTAAAGTTATGGAAACAAGACCTCTGTCCAAAGACAAAAGATGGAGACTTGTAAGCATTATCGAAAAAGCAAAATAATCCTTTTTGGAGAGGAGGACGAAATATGGTTCAGCAGGAAACCAGACTGAAAGTAGCAGATAACAGTGGCGCAAAAGAACTTCTGTGCATCAGAGTTCTGGGCGGTTCCACAAGAAGATATGCAGGCGTAGGCGACATCATCGTAGCTGCGGTTAAAGACGCAACACCCGGCGGCGTTGTAAAGAAAGGTGACGTTGTTAAAGCTGTAGTAGTTAGAACAGTTCATCCCGTAGGCAGAGCTGACGGTAGCTACATCAAATTCGACGATAACGCAGCAGTTATCATCAAAGACGACAAAAACCCCAGAGGTACACGTATCTTTGGGCCCGTTGCAAGAGAGCTGAGAGAAAAACAGTTCATGAAGATCCTGTCTCTGGCTCCCGAAGTACTGTAATAGGAGGTGTGTTAGGTGGCTAATATGAAACTGAAAACTGGCGACAAAGTAGTTGTTATCGCTGGTAAAGATAAAGGCAAAGAAGGCGTAATCAAAGCTGTAGATAAAAAGAACGGTCGTGTTCTGGTTGAAGGCGTAAACATGGTTTCCAAACATACAAAACCCAACGCACAGAACCAGCAGGGCGGTATCATCAAGAAAGAAAACTTCATCGACGCTTCCAACGTAATGTACCTGCACAACGGCAAGGCTACAAGACTGGGCGCAATGATCAAAGATGGCAAAAAAGTAAGAGTAGCTAAGAAAACTGGCGAAATCATCGACTGATAAATAATCAAGAAAGGAGGCACACAATGAGCAGATTAAGAGACTTCTATGAAGCAACGATCGTTCCTGAAATGACTAAGAAATTTTCTTATACAAATAAACTGGCTGTTCCCAAGCTGGAAAAAATCATCATCAACATGGGCGTAGGCGAAGCAAGAGAAAACGCTAAAGTTCTGGATGGTGCAGTAAGAGACATGGGCATCATCGCTGGTCAGAAACCCGTAGTAACAAAAGCTAAAAAATCCATCGCGAACTTCAAACTGCGTGAAGGTATGAACATTGGCTGCAAAGTTACTCTGAGAGGCGACAAGATGTACGAATTCACAGACAGACTGATCAACATCGCACTGCCTCGTGTACGTGACTTCCGTGGTGTTAAAGCAAACAGCTTTGACGGCAGAGGTAACTACACAATGGGTATCAAAGAACAGCTGATCTTCCCTGAAATCGAATACGATAAAGTAGACAAAATCAGAGGCATGGACATCGTTTTTGTTACAACAGCAAAAACAGATGAAGAAGCAAGAGAACTGCTGAGACTGTTCGGTATGCCATTCGCAAAATAATAGGGAGGGACAAACATGGCTAAGAAATCTATGAAAGTTAAGCAGCAGAGAGCACCTAAATTCTCTACACAGGCTTACACAAGATGCAGAGTATGTGGCAGACCCCACTCTGTACTGAGAAAATATGGAATTTGCCGTATTTGCTTCCGTGAACTGGCATACAAAGGTCAGATTCCCGGCGTAAAGAAAGCAAGCTGGTAATTGAAAGGAGGAATTCACAATGTCTATGAGCGACCCTATCGCAGATATGCTGACAAGAATCAGAAACGCTAACATTGCAAAACACGATACAGTAGATGTTCCTTCTTCCAAAATGAAGAAAGCAATCGCTGACATCCTGGTAGCTGAAGGCTACGTAAAAGGTTACGAAGTAATCGAAGACGGTATCAAATCCACACTGCGTATTTCTCTGAAATACGGTGAAGATAAAAACGTAAAAGTAATCACAGGTCTGAAAAGAATTTCCAAACCCGGCCTGAGAGTATTCGCTGGTTCCAACGAACTGCCTAAAGTACTGGGCGGCCTGGGCACAGCAATCATTTCCACAGACAAAGGCCTGATGACAGACAAAGCTGCAAGAAAAGCAGGTCTGGGCGGCGAAGTAATCGCTTTCATCTGGTAATTTAGACGAAGAATAGATAAGAAATTTAGGAGGTGCAGACCATGTCCAGAATCGGTAAACTGCCCGTAGTGGTACCCGCTGGCGTTGAAGTTAAGATTGGCGAAGGCAATCTGCTGACAGTAAAAGGCCCCAAAGGTACACTGGAAAGAAAATTATCCGCTGACATGAACATCGCAATGGAAGACGGTCAGATCGTAGTAACAAGACCCAACGATCTGAAAAAGAATAGAGCATTACACGGCCTGACAAGAACACTGATCTTCAACATGATCGTAGGTGTTACACAGGGCTACGAAAAAGTACTGGAAATCAACGGTGTTGGTTACAGAGCAGCTAAATCCGGTAAAAAACTGAACCTGACACTGGGTTACTCTCATCCCGTAGAAATGGAAGATCCCGAAGGTATCGAATCCATCGTAGAAGGTACAAACAAAATCATCGTTAGAGGTATTGATAAAGAAAAAGTAGGTCAGTTCGCTGCCGAAATCAGAACAAAAAGACCTCCCGAACCTTATAAAGGTAAAGGTATCAAATACGCTGACGAACACATCAGACGTAAAGTTGGTAAGACCGGTAAGAAATAATCTGCGCACGGCAGCGTAAGGTATATTTATATCGGAAAGTGACTAATTTTGAAAGAAACGGAGTGAAAGTACTATGATCACAAAGCCCAATCGTGCAGCGGCTCGTGTTAAAAGACACTACAGAATCCGCAACCATGTAAAAGGCACAGCTGCTAGACCTAGACTGGCAGTATTCAGATCCAATAAACATATGTATGCTCAGATCATCGACGACGTGGCTCAGCATACACTGGTTGCAGCTTCCACAATGGAAGCAGAAATCGCATCCAAAGTTGAATTCACAAACACAGTTGAAGCTGCTGCTGCAGTAGGTGAAGCTGTTGCTAAAAAAGCAATCGAAAAAGGTATCACAGAAGTTGTATTCGACAGAGGCGGTTTCGTTTACCACGGTAAAGTTCAGGCTCTGGCAGAAGCAGCTAGAGAAGCTGGCCTGAAATTCTAAGGTAAGGAGGAAAGTAAGTTGAAAAGAATCGATCCAAGCACTTTAGATCTGAAAGATAAAGTAGTAACCATCAACCGTGTATCCAAAACGGTTAAAGGTGGTCGTACAATGAGATTCTCTGCTCTGGTTGTTGTTGGTGACGGCAACGGCCACGTAGGCTGCGGTATGGGTAAAGCAGCTGAAATTCCCGATGCGATCCGCAAAGGTAAAGAAGCAGCGATGAAAAATATCATTAAAGTAGAAATGAACGATGTAGACAGCATCTACCACGGCGTTACAGGTGAATACGGCAGTGCAAGCGTACTGCTGATGCCCGCTCCCGAAGGTACTGGTATCATCGCTGGTGGTCCCGCTCGTGCGGTTCTGGAACTGGCAGGTATCAGAAACATCAGAACAAAATCCCTGGGCTCCAACAACAAACGTAACGTTGTTAGCGCAACAATCGAAGGTCTGTCCAGAGCGACAACACCCGAAGCTGTTGCTAAGCTGCGTGGCATTTCTGTAGAAGAACTTCTGGGTTAAGGAGGAAATGACAATGGCAGAAATTAAAATCACACTGGTAAAATCTACAATCGGTGCAATTCCCAAACATAAAAGAACAGTTCAGGCTCTGGGTCTGAATAAAACAAATAGCTATGTAATTCAGCAGGACAATGCGGCTATCAGAGGTATGATCCACCAGATTAGCCACCTTGTTAAAGTTGAAGAAGTTTGATTTTAGGAGGTGCCCAAATGAACTTATGCGAACTGAGACCCGCTGAAGGTTCCAGAGAAAAGAACTGGAGACGCGGCAGAGGTCATGCAACAGGCAACGGCAAAACAGCTGGTAGAGGCCACAAAGGTGCAGGCCAGCGTTCCGGCACAAGCGGCAAATGCGGCTTTGAAGGCGGCCAGATGCCTCTGTACAGAAGACTTCCTAAGAGAGGCTTCACATGCAGAAACAGCAAAGAAATCGTTGCAATCAACGTTTCCATGCTGAATGTATTCGAAAACGATACAGTAGTAGATATCGATGCTTTGAAAAACGTTGGTCTGATCAGCAATCCTAGAGATGGCGTGAAGATCCTTGGCGAAGGCGATCTGGAAAGAAAGCTGACAGTTAAGGTTAACTACTTCAGCAAAACAGCTCAGGAAAAAATTGAAGCTGCCGGCGGCAAAGCAGAGGTGATTTAATTGTTTAAGATTTTCGTTAATTCCTGGAAGACGAAAGAAATCAGAGACAAAATCCTGTACACACTGATGATCTTCGCGATTGTCAGACTGGGTACACTGATTGCCCTGCCCGGTATCGATACAGCAGGCGTAATGGCAGCAAGACAGAATGCATCCGTGGCGGGTACACTTTACAGTGTAATCGCCGGCGGTGCTAACTCTGGCTGGTCCCTGTTTGCCATGGGTATCGGTCCCTACATCAACGCAAGCATCATCATGCAGCTGTTGACAATTGCCATCCCTAAATTTGAACAGCTTTCCAAGGAAGGCCCTGATGGCCGTAAGCAGCTGCAGTCCTACAGCAGATATCTGACAGTAATTCTGGCGTTGATTCAGGGTACTGGTCTGGTTTACACATACCAGAACATGTATCTGGTTCACAGCCCTCTGGTATATATCGCATCCGTATTTTGTCTGGTATGCGGTTCCACATTCGTAATGTGGCTGGCGGAACAGATCACAGCAAAAGGTATTGGTAATGGTTCTTCCATGATTATCTTCATCAATATCGTTTCCAACCTGCCTATGGGTGCAGCAACACTGTACTACACAATCGTAGGCGGCGGCGCACTGGGCGCAGCAAAGGTTGCAGCGATCGTGATCATTCTGATCATCGTTCTTGCTTTCATCGTTTGTGTAAACAGCGGTGAAAGAAGACTGCCTGTACAGTATTCCTCCAAAATGGTAGGCAGAAAACAGGCAAGCGGCAGAAATACATCTATGCCTATTAAGGTAAATACTTCTGGCGTTATCTCCATCATCTTTGCGATCTCTCTGCTGCAGTTCCCTCAGCAGATCGGCAACTTCATCCCTAACAAGGGCGAAGCATTTACAAAGGTGCTGGAAGTACTGAACATGACACACCCTGTGGGTGCGCTCCTGTATGTGATCCTGATCTTCTTCTTCACATATTTCTATACATCCATCGTTATCAATCCTAACGAAATTGCGATGAACATGAAGAAGAACGGCGGTTTCATTCCTGGTATCAGACCAGGCCAGCCTACAAGTGCATATATCACAAGAGTGGTAAACAGAATCACACTGGTTGGCGCAATTTGTTATGCGCTGCTGGCAATGGTTCCCATTCTGCTGCAGTGGATCTTCAAGATCAATGTAGGCTTTGGTGGCACAACACTGATCATCGTGGTTGGTGTATGTCTGGACATCGTGAAAACACTGGAAAGCCAGCTGTTGATGCGCCACTACAAAGGTTTTTTGAATGACTGATAACAATCGCTTGGGAAATGCGTAAAAGCGCATTTCCCGAGGGGTTGTTTTAGTTATATATGGGGAGAAAAGATAAAAAAGAGAAGGCCATCTATTAAGAAAAGAGGTAATCTTATGAAATTAGTACTGATTGGTGCTCCTGCAGCAGGTAAAGGTACACAGGCTGCAAGACTGGTAGAACATTACGGTATCGCTCACATTTCCACAGGTGATATGCTGAGAGAAGAAGTAGCAAAAGGCACAGAACTGGGTAACCAGGCAAAAAGCATCATGGCAGCAGGCGGTCTGGTTTCTGATGAACTGATCATTGCGATCGTTCAGGAAAGAATCAAAAAAGACGACTGCGCAAAAGGTTTCATTCTGGATGGTTTCCCTCGTACTGTTGTTCAGGCAGAAAAACTGGAAGAAATGGTAAAACTGGATCATGTTGTTTACATCAGTGCTCCTGACGAAGTAATGCTGGCAAGACTGACAGCAAGAGAAAGCTGCCCTAAATGCGGCGCGATCTACAACAAGCTGTCCCTGCCTTCTAAAGTAGCAGGTGTTTGTGACAAATGCGGCGAAGCACTGACACAGCGTAAAGATGACACACCTGAAGCTGGTCAGAAGAGAATCCAGACATTCCACGATCAGAGTGAACCTTTGGTAGATTACTATGGTAAAAAAGGTATTCTGTTTGAAGTAGATGGTACACAGGCAATCGATGATATTACGAAAGCGATCATCGCAGGTCTGGACAAATAAGATATAAATGACAATTCGGCAGAGGCGGAATGCTTCTGCCGATGTTATTTTAACCAAAAGATCCCTATAATATAGAAGGAATTTAGCAGTATTTATAATTTACTATATATATAGTAACTGTTAAAATGGGATATCTTATGGGGTTAAAAATATTGTATACTTGTTAGGCTTATGGAAATAGAGTGAGTACCTATGCGGTAGGGCGATGAAAATCACCTTGGTACAGGCAAAATGGATGTAAGCAAAACAACCGTTCTGATCACGGACGGCGAGCCGGAAATTCTTACGTTTAACGAAGGAAAATGAGGTGATATCGTTGGAATATCAGATCGGCCAAGTGGTTTATTCCAAAAGCGGTCACGACAAGGGTGACGTGCAGATGATCATTGCAGTTGAGGGAGATTATCTTCTTCTGGCAGACGGCAGACGCCGCAAGCTGGAGAAGCCCAAACGCAAGAAGAAAATGCATGTTCAGCCTACTTTCTATGTAGAAAATGACGTGGCAGCAAAGCTGCAGACAGGCGCTTATCTTCTGGATGCAGATATCAAGAAGGCATTGAAGAAGTACCGTGAGGTACAGGACGTTTAATGTTTAAGGAGGTTTACGGCCTTGTCTAAAAATGACGTAATCGAATTAGAAGGAACCGTACTGGAAAAATTACCCAACGCTATGTTTCAGGTGGAACTGGAAAACGGCCACCAGATCCTGGCGCACATTTCCGGCAAACTGCGTATGAACTTCATCCGCATCCTGCCCGGTGACAAAGTGTTAATCGAAATGTCTCCTTATGACCTGACAAAAGGTCGCATCATTTGGAGAGCGAAGTAAGGAAGGAGCGATCACAATGAAAATCAGACCCTCTGTAAAACCCATGTGTGAAAAATGCAGAATCATCAAGAGAAAAGGTCGTGTAATGGTTATTTGTGAAAATCCCAAACATAAACAGAAACAGGGCTGATAATTTATTATGGGCTTGAGGGGCAGCACCCCAAAGAGCCGGAACTGATAAATCCGTCAACTATACTGGGAGGAGCATACAGTTAATGGCAAAGGCAGCGCAAATCAGTAAGCGCGTAAGCATCATGACTGACGGTCTATCTCCTTTGTTCGTAATGCCCAACGAGTATCGCACTGTGTTTATGTGAAAAACATCTTATTTAGAAACTTATCGTGAAAAATTACAGGAGGTGCAAGAATAATGGCACGTATTGCTGGTGTAGACTTACCTAGAGAAAAACGCGTAGAAATCGGCCTGACATATGTATACGGCATCGGCCACTCCAGCGCTGTTCGTATTCTGAATGAAGCAGGTGTAAGCCTGGATACAAGAGTTAGAGATCTGACAGACGAAGAAGTTGCAAAAATCCGTGACGTAATCGACAGAACTCAGACAGTAGAAGGTGACCTGAGAAGAGAAGTTGCTCTGAACATCAAACGTCTGATCGAAATCGGCTGCTACAGAGGCATCCGCCACAGAAAAGGTCTGCCCGTTAGAGGTCAGAAAACAAAAACAAACGCTAGAACAAGAAAAGGTCCTAGAAAAACTGTTGCGAACAAGAAGAAATAATTGATATTTCGTAAGGAGGTTTGAGGTAAATGGCAAAGAAAACTGTGAAAAAGGCAACTACTCGCAGACGCCGTGATAGAAGAAAAGTAGAACGTGGCCAGGCTCATATCCAGTCCACTTTCAATAATACAATCGTTACAATTACAGACGCAGTTGGTAATGCTCTGTCCTGGGCATCCGCTGGTCAGCTGGGCTTCAGAGGCTCCAGAAAATCCACACCTTATGCAGCACAGATGGCTGCAGATACAGCTGCAAAAGCTGCTTCCGACTACGGTCTGAAAACAATCGAAGTATTCGTAAAAGGCCCCGGCAGCGGTCGTGAAGCTGCAATCCGTGCCCTGCAGGCAGCAGGTCTGGATGTAACACTTATCAAAGACGTTACACCCGTTCCTCACAACGGTTGCAGACCCCCCAAACGCAGAAGAGTATAACCTAATATTAGGAGGTGTAGATCAATGGCAAGAGATAGAGTTCCCGTACTGAAAAGATGCAGATCCCTGAATCTGGATCCCATCTACCTGGGTATCGATAAAAAATCCAAAAAACAGAACCTGAGAGCAAACAAAAAAATGTCCGAATACGGTCTGCAGATGAGAGAAAAACAGAAAGCAAAATTCATCTACGGCGTACTGGAAAGACAGTTCAGAGGTTACTACGCACAGGCTGAAAAAATCGCTAAAAAAGAAGGTATCCCTGGCGAAAACCTGCTGATGCTGCTGGAAATGAGACTGGACAACGTAATGTTCAGACTGGGCTACGGCAGAACAAGAAAAGAAGCTAGACAGATCGTTCGTCACAAACACGTACTGGTAAACGGCAAGGCAGTAGATATCCCTTCCTACCAGGTTAAAGTAGGCGACGTTGTTGAAATCAAAGAAAAATACAAAACAATTCAGAGATACAAAGACGTTCTGGCTGTAACAGAAGGCAGAATCGTTCCTGAATGGCTGTCCGCTAACCACGATGCACTGAGCGGTACAGTAGTGGCTAAACCCACAAGAGCACAGATTGACATCCCTGTTGAAGAAACACTGATCGTCGAACTGTACTCCAAATAATTTTCGATTGTGCAGTGAAGTCAAAGGTATTGTCGCAGAGCATTCTGCTCTGCGGCGCTCTATCATAAAAAAGGGAGGTTTGAACGAGTGTTTGAATTTGAAAAACCTCGCATTGAGATTGCTGAAATGGCACCCGACGGCACATATGGTAAGTTTGTTGTAGAACCCCTGGAAAGAGGCTATGGTACAACTCTGGGCAATTCCCTGAGAAGAATCCTGCTGTCCTCTCTGCCCGGCGCTGCAGTAAGCAACGTAAAAATTGATGGTGTACTTCATGAATTCAGCGTAATTCCTGGCGTAAAAGAAGACGTAACAGAAATTATCCTGAATCTGAAAGGTCTTGCGATCAAAAATACAAGCGAAGGCAATGAGCCTAAAATTGCTTACATTGACGTGGAAGGCGACGGTGAAGTAAAAGGTTCCGATATCAAGTGTGATGCTGATATCGAAATCCTGAACCCTGATCACCACATTGCAACACTTTCCGGCGGTGCTGGCAGCAAGCTGTATATGGAGATCACAATCAACAAAGGCCGCGGCTATGTTGGTGCAGACAAAAACAAAAAAGACGATCAGCCAATCGGTATGCTTCCTGTTGACAGCATTTTCACACCTGTCACAAGAGTGAATTTCCTGGTGGAAAATACACGTGTTGGTCAGATCACTGACTATGACAAACTGTCTCTGGAAGTTTGGACAAACGGAACCATTGCGCCCGATGATGCTGTAAGCTATGGTGCAAGAATTCTGAATGAACACCTGAACCTGTTCATCGACCTGTCTGATAACGCAAAAGACGCTTCTATCATGGTAGAAAAAGAAGAAGGTAAGAAAGAAAAAGTTCTGGAAATGTCTATTGAAGAACTGGATCTGTCCGTACGTTCTTACAACTGCCTGAAACGTGCTGGTATCAACACAGTAGAAGATCTGGCAAACAAGACAGAAGAAGAAATGATGAAGGTTAGAAACCTTGGACGCAAGTCTTTGGAAGAAGTATTGAACAAAATGGCGGAACTGGGTCTTTCCCTGAAGCCTAGCGATGAATAATTTTATCGCTTAGAGAAAGTAACTATTATTTACCGCAGGACTGCGCCTCTACGTAATGCCGAAGAGTGGTGGAGACGGGCAAAGTCTGCGGGTATCCACAAGGAGGATTTAACCATGCACGCATCCGGTTATAGAAAACTTGGTAAAACAACACCTCAGAGAAAAGCTCTGCTGAGAAACCAGGTAACAAATCTGCTGTACCACGGCAAAATCAAAACAACAGAAACAAGAGCGAAAGAAGTAAAAAGAATCGCTGAAAAACTGATCACTCTGGCTGTAAAAGAAAAAGACAACTTCGAAGAAGTTACAGTAACAGCTAAAGTAGCAAAAAAAGATGCTAACGGCAAAAGAGTGAAAGAAGTTGTAAATGGCAAAAAAGTAACAGTTTACAACGAAGTTGAAAAAACAATCAAAAAAGACAAAGCTTCCAGACTGGCTGCAAGAAGAGCAATTCTGGCTTACCTGTACCCCGTAACAGAAGTTCCCGCTGACGGCAAAGCAGTAAGAAAGAACACAAAGAAAGTTGACATGGCTGCTAAAATGTTCGACGAAATCGCTCCCAAATACGCTGGCAGACCCGGTGGTTACACAAGAATCGTGAAACTGGGCGCAAGAAAAGGCGACGGCGCTATGGAAGTTATCCTGGAACTGGTTTAATTTGAACCTTATTCTATGATAATTAAAATCCCAAACCATTGGTTTGGGATTTTTTTATTGCAAAGAAAATGACCCCGCCGGGAAGCGAGGTCTGAAAAGGGGAGGGTTTAGAATTTATGTTACGAAAAATCGAAATTTGCTGTGTCAGCTTCGGCAGCCAGATCGTCAACGACCATTTCTGCTTCCATGAAAGGTTTCAGTGCCAGATGTTCCTGATACATAATGGTAGCAGACATCCCTGTACAGAAAGCCAGTGTGAAAGAAAGTGCTGCGACCATGGATAAGTTTTTCAGTGTTAATTTCATAGATGTCAACTCCTTTACGTTAAATTTGTATTTCTATTGTGTTCTTTTGTATCTCTATGATAGCACAAAAAGTTTTTGCGTAGGTTACAGCGGTCTAACAGCTTCGTTACAATCAGATTGCTGTAACATTACAGGATTGTATCAAAAAACGAACAATTTTCTTAAGGTGGCGGAAGGATATAAAGGATTCATACAAAACTTGGCAAAACAGGGCAATCCTACCGTTTCTATTGACTTTTTGACGAAAAAAACGTATCATATCCATAGCTGTGAGCATATACGCCATAGACTATAAGAGGCAGAAAACTGCCATAAGAAACAGGTGAATCTATGAAAATGGTGAAGGCTGAAGGTCTGACCTATGAATATACAAAAATCATGGAAACGGACCACGGCACTGAAGAACATAGGGTGGCTGCGCTGAAAAGCGTAAACATCGAAATTGAAAAAGGGGAGTTCATTGTTGTTCTGGGACACAATGGCTCCGGCAAATCTACATTTGCCAAACATATCAATGCACTGCTGCAGCCTACAGGCGGAACCCTGTGGGTAAAAGGCATGAATACGCAGGAAGAAGGTCATGTGTGGGATATCCGACAGAGTGCGGGTATGGTGTTCCAGAACCCTGACAACCAGCTGGTTGCCACAGTGGTAGAGGAAGATATCGCCTTTGGCCCCGAAAACATGGGCATCCCTTCCGGTGAGATCAGACTGCGTGTGGATGAAGCACTGGATGCAGTACGCATGGGTGAATTTGCAACCTATACGCCCTCCAAACTTTCCGGCGGTCAGAAGCAGAGAATTGCCATTGCAGGCGTTCTGGCGATGAAGCCTGACTGTATCGTTCTGGATGAACCTACAGCTATGCTGGACCCTGTGGGCCGCAGAGACGTTATGGAGACCATTGAGCGTCTGAATAAGGAAGAAGGCATTACAATTATCCTGATCACCCACTATATGGACGAAGCAGTCCGTGGGGACAGAGTGTATGTCATCGATGACGGCGACCTGGTGATGCAGGGAACGCCCAGAGAAATTTTCGTGCAGGTGGATAAACTGAAAGGGTACGGGCTGGATGTACCTCAGGTGACAGAAGTCACATACCTGCTGAGAAAAGAGGGAATCGATCTGCCCGCAGATATTTTAACGATCGAAGAAATGGTAGGTGCGGTATGTCAATTAAAATAAACCATTTAACGCACGTATACAACGAAGGAACTACCTTCGAAAAGGTGGCACTGAACGATGTGAATATCGAAATTAAGACCGGCGAATTCATCGGTCTGATCGGCCACACCGGCTCCGGCAAGTCCACACTGATCCAGCATCTGAACGGCATTATTTCCCCTACACAGGGTGAGATCCTGCTGGACGGAGAAAATATCCATAAAGATAAAATGAAGCTGAAAGAGGTACGCAGACGCATTGGTCTGGCGTTCCAGTATCCTGAATATCAGCTTTTTGAAATGACGGTATATAAGGACGTTGCCTTTGGCCCTACCAATCTGGGCTGGACAAAGGAACAGATCCACGAAAGCGTTGTTGCTGCGCTGGATATCGTAGGCATCAGCCCTGATATCTATGAAAAATCCCCCTTCGAGCTGTCCGGCGGTCAGAAACGCCGTGTAGCCATTGCAGGGGTTCTGGCAATGAATCCGGAAGTGCTGATCCTGGACGAGCCTACGGCCGGCCTGGATCCTAAGGGCCGTGATGAAATTCTGGCGGCGATCCGCAAATTGCACGAAGAAAGAGGCATTACCGTTATTCTGGTAAGCCATAGTATGGAAGACGTAGCGAAACTGGTTGACCGTATCATCGTGATGCACAGAGGCCAGGTAGCCATGACAGGCACACCCAGAGAGATTTTCTCTCATCCCCTGGAACTGGAACAGATGGGCCTGGCTGCCCCTCAGGTAAGTTACGTATTTGCGCAGCTGAAGGCGAAGGGCTATGATGTGCCCACAGATATTTATACTGTGGAAGAAGCAAAAGAAGCTCTGTTGAGATTAGTAAAGCAGGTGAACGCATGATTAGAGACATTACCATCGGTCAGTATTATCCTGCGCAATCTCCTATTCATAGTATGGATGCTAGGCTGAAACTGGCTATTACATTTATTTTTATCGTATCTTTGTTTATTGTGAATTCCTTTGTAGGCTATGCCTTCGTCATTGCCTGCATGGCTCTGGTGATCAAAACTTCCAAGGTGCCTTTGAAATTTATGCTCAAAGGGCTGAAGAGCATCATGATCATCATTCTGTTCACAGTATTTATCAACCTCTTTTTAACAAGAGGGGAAACCGTGCTGCTGCACGTGGGCTTTATTACTGTCACACTGGAAGGTGTTCTGCTGGCAGCGAAGATGTGTATCCGTCTGGTGCTGCTGATCGTAGGCTCCTCCATTCTGACACTGACAACTACACCTATCCAGCTGACGGATGCTATTGAATACATCCTGAAGCCTTTCAAAAAGATCGGTGTGCCTGCCCATGAAATCGCGATGATGATGACTATCGCTCTGCGTTTCATCCCTACATTGCTGGA
>JAFRZQ010000435.1 GCA_017442465.1 Anaerotignum sp.
GCGTAAGAAGAATCGAAGCACTGACTGGCGAAGGCGCTCTGGCACACTATCAGGCACAGGAAGAAGAAATCAGAACACTGAGTGCACTGGCAAAACTTCTCCCGATAAACTGGTAGCAAGAGTGGAACAGATCCTGGCGGAACAGAAAGAACTGGCAAAAGAACTGGAAAAACTGAAAGCAAAAATGGCTGGCGGCGCTGCAGATGAAATGCTGTCTAAGAAAGTTGACATCAACGGCGTAGCAGTTCTGGCTGCTGAAGTAAAAGATATGGATGGTAACGCAATGCGTACACTGGGTGACCAGCTGAAAAACAAGCTGGGCAGCGGTGTCATCGTACTGGCTGGCGAAGCAGGCGGCAAAGTAAGTCTGGTCGTTATGGCTACAGATGACGTTGTGAAAAAAGGTGCACACGCAGGCAATATCATCAAAGCGGCTGCAGGCGTATGCGGCGGTGGCGGCGGCGGTCGTCCCAACATGGCACAGGCCGGCGGTAAAGACGCTTCCAAGATCGGCGAAGCACTGGAAAAAGCAAAAGAAGTCATTGCTGAACAGATCAAATAAAATAAATAAAAAACAGAAACCGGCGGGTCTTCCCGTCGGTTTTTTGCTGGAAACCGGCAGCGTATTGACGGGATGATCGGTTTCGGTGATGGAAAGTATCGAAATATTGATTTTGTTTTAAGGTTGATTTTGGATTATTTTGTAATATAATAAAGCCATACTGAAGCATTTTCTGAGAAAGGGTAAAATAAGGGCATAGGTGAAGGAAAAATGAAAGAAATCAGTATCCATGTGGGACAGAAGATCCGTCTGTTCCGAAAAATGAAAGGTATGACAATTGAAGTGTTTGCCGGCATGATCGGCAAGAGTAAGGCAACCGTTTCCAAATATGAAAATGGGGATATTTCCATCGATGTTGAAACATTGTTTGCCATTGCACAGGCACTGGAAGTTCCTGTGAATCAGCTGATCGACTATACTGATGAGAAAGCGGCGGATAAAGGGGAAAAGAAACATCAGCTGACGAAGAGCAGATATTATATGTATTTTTATGATGGCAGACGCAGCCGCATCGTCCGCAATATCATTGAGGTACAGGACGGCGGGCAGGAAAACGGCGTCTTTGAGGCAAATATGTATGCCTATCTGGAAAACTTCGACCAGTACTATCAGTGCAAACTGTTGTATCGTGGTGTGATGCGCAGATATGATACCTTTGTGAACTTCAATCTGGAAAACCAGAATAATAAGGTGGAACGGGCATTTTTATATGCCATCAATTCCTTCAGCCACAGCGGCAGGATGGCAGGTCTTTACTGCGGCCTTTCCACACAGCCGATTCTGCCGGCGTGCTTCAAGTTTGTGCTTTCTCCTGAGATCCTGGAGGAAGACGAAGACCTGAAGGAAGAACTGATGGTTTCCAAAGAAGATATCAAGGCCCTGAAAAAAATGAATATGTTTGTGGTGAATGACCACGCGTGAAAGGAAGCCTCCGATAAAGAAATGTCGGAGGCTTTTTTGCGGTCAGAAGCGTTCCGCCAGTGCCAGGGTCAGCAGAAGACCGGCCATCTGGGCAGAATGGGCAGAGGGAGGGGAAGACTGTCCGCCGACACTGCGGGTTTCCAGCAGGCTGCCGGAGGAAAGGGTCTGTACCCGCTGCTGCACATGCTGCAGGGAATGCAGGAACAAGAGACTTTGGGACAGACGGTCAAGCTGTGAGCGGCCCTTTTCGTCAGTGAAGGGGGCCAATGCCCGCAGCAGGGTCACTTCTCTGGGCGGATGCTCTACGGTAAAGGCTTTTTCTGCATCTGCAGCGGCGTGTATTTTTTGCAGATATTCCTGTTCTACAGATTTTTTCAGGCCGGACAGCATTTCTGCCAGGCTATGGTCCAGACTGGTGCTTTGCTGCAGGGTATGGGCCAGGGCAAGAAAATTGTTTTCGGGCATGGTTGAACCACCTTTCTGTATCAAGTGAGAAGCATTTCTTCTGTCAGCAGTCCGTGATCTGCCATATTTAACAGCATCCTGCGGATATCGTCGGGCCGGGCACGGGGGTGTTTTTCCAATAGAAGGGCGACGGCTCCGCTGATGAAAGGGGTCGCCATAGAAGCACCGCTCATGCGGATATAATGCTGACCGACGATGTTTTCCCGGCTGCGGCCCTGCAGGGAGAAATCATAATCAGGGGAGAGGACAGAAACGATATCATCCCCCCGGGCCCAAAGATCCGGCAGACTGCTTTCTTCCCGGGTGAAGCGGGAAAAGGCGGGGGAGAGGAAATAGTTTCGGTCTTCCCATGCGCCTACGGATATGACGCTGCTGCTGACTGCCGGCGGCGGGCGATATCCGTTGCGGCCATCGGGATTCCCTGCGGCGGCGACAACGACGATGCCGGCCTGCCAGAGCCGCTCCGCGGCTTCCTTCAGAGGCAGATTGACCTTTCGGTCATTGGTGCCGATGGAAAGATTCACTACTCTGATATTATATTTACGGGCGTTGTCCATTATCCATCGAAGTCCTTTGACTGCCTGGGCGGAATTTCCCTGACCGCTGCGGTCCAGGATCTTCAGAGAGACGATGTTGGCATGGGGAGCAATGCCGTGCCAGACTCCATGGGAATGGTATCCGTTTCCGCAGGCAATACCCGTGACATGGGTCACGGAAGCAAAACCATGTTTCTGTTGCTTTTTGTGTACTTTTGCGGTAAAATAAATAGCAGACAATCGGAAAAAGGAGGAAATGACCGTGTTAGCCTTATCTGATAAAGGAAGTGCCCTGAAGGCAAAATTCAAAAAATTCCAGAAACTGAGTATATTGTTGTATGCACTGGCGGCAATCGCATTCGTGTTTGCAGGAAATATCCCTCTGGCGATCATCATCGTTGTGCTGGATATTTTTCTGGAAACAAAGCTGTACGTTTGTCCCCACTGCGGAAAAGGACTGGACTGCCGCAGAAAGATTCATGATGATGTGATCTGCCCGAAATGCCAGAAGTATATTTTCAGAGGTCTTTAAGAGTTGAAGCTGAAACCTTGACCATATTGGTCAGGGTTTTTCTTTTTCTAAAAATCCTTTCCCCGCCATATCCTTTTGGAAAGGGAAAAGGGGGATTTTCTGTGAAAGAGGAACTGGCGGCGATCTATTGCAGACTGTCTGTGGAGGATACGGACAGAGGGGTGGAAGAAAGCGAAAGCATACAGAACCAGCGGGCAATGTTGGTTTCCTATGCAGAAAAGCAGGGGTGGCAGATATATGACGTATATATCGATGAGGATTATTCTGGGCTCAGAGAAGACAGGCCGGCCTTTCAGCGGATGCTGCAGGATGCTGCAAAAGGGTGCTTTTCTGTCATTCTCTGCAAGACCCAGTCTCGGTTTACCAGAAATGCAGTGACAGCGGAGAGGTATCTTCATGAAAGATTCCCCCGCTGGGGTATCCGTTTTGTGACGGTGGTGGATCACGTGGACACGGCTTTTCGAGGCAATAAAAAGGCGAGACAGATCAATAGTCTGGTCAATGAGTGGTATTCAGAGGAACTGTCGGAAAATATCCGGGCGGTGTTTCGGCGCAAAATGGAGCAAGGCCAGTTTCTGGGAAACTATGCCCCCTATGGATACCGAAAAGCACCCGATGACAGGCATCGCCTGATTATCGATCCGGAGACGGCGCCTGTGGTGAAAGAAATATATGCCTTGTATTTAGCGGGGCTTTCCTGTAAAATGATTGCTATGCGGTTGACAGCCCAGGGCATTCCTACTCCCAGCCAGATGAAGAAATGGCGGGGAGAAGATATGGGAAGAAAAGAATGCATTCGGTGGTCTGCGGGAACGGTAAGAAGGATACTGAGAAACCCTGTTTACCTGGGGCATATGGTACAGGGGAAGGAAGAAAAAATCAGTTTTAAGGAAAAGAAAACCAGAGAATTGCCTGAAAACAGGTGGTATGTGGTGGAAAATACCCATGAAGCTATCATAAAAAAGGATAAATTCAATGAGGTGGGGAGAATGATGGGAGAAAAACGGCGTTCTTTTTGCCAAAAAGGAACATAAGGAGGAAATTATGAAAAAAAGAGTATTGGCAGCGATTTTTGCTGCAATGATGGCATTTGGCGTGGCAGGCTGCGGCGGTGCAGATGAGCATGAAGGTCATGACCACAGCCAGCAGGCAGAAGAACTGGTGGACGATGCGGAAGAGATCGATGCGGAAACAGAAGCCCTGGTGGAAACCATGAAGGCAGAACTGAGCGTATATGCTGACTATCTGCCCCCTGAAAAAGCGGCGGCAGCAGGCCTGTATACCATTACAGGGGAAGGTGTTGTCGGCGGTCAGGAAGATTTCGACGCCTTTATGGCAGGGGAAGCAGAATCTGTGATCCTGTGTCAGTACACCCAGAGAGGCGGCGTTGTTCTGGACTATCTGATGCAGAGAGAAAACGGCATGTATCTGATCCTGTCTGACAGCACGAGAGACGACTATGCAGACGATGAAAAAGCAGGCGAAGACTATGAAGTGATGGAATTTGCAGCACTGAAGGTATTCGAAGATTTTAAGGTACAGGAAGACAGCAATCCTGTTACGATCGGTGTTCTGACAAATGAAACAGATCTGATGGCTGACGATTTCCGCACATACTGGAACGAAGGCACAACAGGTGCCAATCAGGCGTATCTGCTCTTTGTTATCTGAAAAAAATAAGAAAATACCATTCCGGTATGGACAACCGGAATGGTATTTTTTGTTTCAGGAAATATATGGTCCTGCGCCCGTGACGTGTGTGCCTAAAAATGATAGAGAAAAAATGAATAAGGTGGACAAGTTTTCTCGACTGAAATAAGCAGAAATGACAAAAACAGAAATGCTTTTGTCCTTTTTTGTTTGGAAGGAAAAAGGAGGTACATTATGTTTGATTATCATTACGGTATGGAAGCGGAACAATATGCTTTTTATCGGATAACAAAGATTCTGATGAATAATCCGCATTTTGCAATGGTATCCATGGAAGTTTCCGTGTCAAATATCAGAAACAGCAAAGCATATTTGCTGGAATCTTTGTTTAATGCATCTGTGACGATCGGGAATTACTATAGTGAAAAGGTGAAGTATGATTTGTACAGAGAGATGTAATCATTTAATTATAGCTACATAAAATTGTAAAAACGGAAAGTTTTTGCATTTAAGTGCAAAAACTTGATTATTTTTATATTTTTATGCTATACTCATCCTAAAGGAGGTGCGTTCAATGATTGATACACATAAACTGAAGAAAAGAGAATTATACCTGAATAAATTGATCGCATTTCGGGATACAGAACCCGTAAAAGTTGTGACAGGGATCCGCAGATGCGGAAAGTCCAGCTTATTGAAACTGATGGCAGCCCATTTGAAAGACACTGGAGTTGCAGAAAATCAGATCATTGAAATGAATTTTGAATCATTTGCATTTAAGGATATGTCTGCCAGTGAGTTTTATGCATATGTAGAGCAGCGCATTTTGCCGGACCAGCGAATGTATCTGTTTTTTGATGAAGTGCAGCGTGTTCCGGATTGGGAGGATGCGATCAATTCTTTCCGTGTGGATTTTAACTGTGATATTTATATTACAGGTTCTAATGCATATTTGCTGTCTTCGGAATATTCTACCTATCTGTCTGGCAGGTGCGTAGAAATAAAAATGTTGCCCTTGTCTTTCAGCGAGTTCTTATACTTCCATGACTTTGAGGTAAGAGATGTGGAAAGTGCTCTGGGAGGAAAGAGAAAACGTGTCTTTGATAAAACGGGCGAACCATACGAACTTCGGGAAGTCTTTGATGCATATATGCGCTATGGCGGGATGCCTGGTATTGCTGATGTTGGTTTGAATCAGGAAAAAGCACTGATGCTGTTGGAAGGAATCTATTCCACTGTCATTGTCAGAGATATTATGGAACGGGAAAACCGCCGAGGGCAGAAGCAGATCACAGATCCTGTACTGCTTCGTAAAATTATATTGTTTTTAGCAGATAATATCGGCAGCAGTATCTCTGTTTCTTCTATTGGAAATGTACTTGTGAATGAAGGATTACTGGAAGGTGGAAGAAGAAAAGGTACACCCAGTGCGCATACCGTACAGGCGTATGTAAATGCTCTTTTGGAATCTTACTTCTTTTATGACATCAAGCGATTTGATATTAAGGGAAAAGAATATCTGCGTACACTTGGCAAGTATTACATTGTAGACATTGGTCTGAGAAATTATTTACTGGGTTTCCGTAACCGAGACAGCGGTCATGCATTGGAAAACATCGTATACTTTGAATTACTGCGTAGAGGATATGATGTTGCCATTGGGAAGGTAGATAGAGCAGAAGTGGATTTTGTTGCTGTGAAAGCAGAGGATAAACTATATGTGCAGGTTACAGAATCTATGACGAGTGAAGATGTTCGTCGCAGAGAGCTGGTGCCTTTGCAGAAAATCAGTGACAATTATGAAAAGATTGTATTATCTATGGATACAGGAATGGATTCTTCTTATGAAGGAATCAAATCGTTGAACATAATTGATTGGCTGATCAATGAAAATTAATAGAGACTTGTAAATGCAAAGAACAGGGAAAGCCTGTTCTTTTTTTGTTTGGGAGGCGAAATTCCATGAATAAAAAAGAAAATGAAAGAATTTGAGGAAGTCCTTAGAACATGAGAGCTAAGGGCTTTTCTTAATTTATAACGGCATCAAAATAAATATTCAAAAGAAACTTCGCAGATGGCGGTCAACCTTTCATGTTATATAAAGTTACCTTTCGCGTTGTATTTGCTAAAAAATGTCTGATGATTGATATTCTTAAATAAGTATACACTGCAGTCGATGATAAAAAAGTAGCCATGCAAGTGGGACAATAAAAATAATCTGAAATGCTATTGCAAGGAATTTTTGGGCTGCAATCACTTTTAAAAATCATGTGAAAGTGACAGATGAATGAAGGAGGATGTTTATGGGTTTAATTAAAGCGGCATTTGGCGCTGCAGGCGGCGTTATGGCGGATCAGTGGAAGGATTTCTTTACATGTGATTCCATGCCTGCAGACGTTCTGATCATGAGAGGTACGAAAAAACAGTCCGGTCGTTCTAGCAACACAAAGGGCGATGGGGATATTATTACAAACGGTTCCATCATCGCTGTTGCAGAAGGACAGTGTATGATCCTCACAGAACAGGGGAAGGTCGTTGATGTCTGTGCGGAACCCGGTGAATATACATATGATATGTCTACAGAACCTTCTGTTTTCTCCGGCGATTTGGGCGAAGATATTAAGGCAGTATTCCAGAATATCGGCAAACGTTTCACTTTTGGCGGTGAAGCACCCAAGGATCAGCGTGTTTACTATGTAAATACAAAGGAGATCATGGGCAATAAATACGGCA
>JAFRZQ010000436.1 GCA_017442465.1 Anaerotignum sp.
ATTACCACCAACAGCTATATCGTTAGCCTTATCGAAGATCTGGAACGGAAACGGGCAGGCTGACGGAGGATGCTTCCGGCTTTTCTGTCATTTTGTAAGAAAACCTTAAGAGATAGGTACTAGGCAGACGGAAAATAATATGTTAGACTTATATATGTATTAGTATGACAAAATTGGGGTGGAATACCCCTCGGATACTTCAACCCATGAAGGAGGTCAAAATTATGAAACGTAAATTAACGCTGTTTCTGTCTGCAGTGATGGCAGCAAGCTGTCTGCCTATGACTGCATACGCAGCAAATTTCAAGGATATCAATGAATTGCCCTGGGCAAGTGTATCCATCAACAGTGCGGCAGACAGAGGTCTGGTCAGCGGCTATGATGAAAATGGTGCGAGATACTATAAGCCTAAGAATAATGTGACTTACTGTGAAGCGATGCAGATGGTATATAACTCTCTGCAGAAAACAGGCACAGCGGCTTATATGGAAGCAACAAAGACATATTCCTATATGCAGACACTGACTACCATCGGTGTACCCAGATGGGCTCAGATCGCCACAGCTTACGGCCTGGAAAACGGTCTGGTGGATATGCAGACAGTAGTGGCAAACTTCGTTGGCGGCAAACAGCTGGCGACCAGAGAAGATGTTGCCAGAATCCTGGGCAATGCTATGGCAGTACGTTATGATTACGAAAAGGTAAACAGCGCTGCAGCGGAATTCAAGGATTACTGGAGAATTTCCGATAAGGCTGTATCTCAGGTAGATCTGCTGAAAAGACTGAATATCATTACAGGTACAAACGGCAATTTCCTGCCCAAAAACAACATCACCCGTGCGGAAATGGCTGTTATGCTGAACAATCCCTATGGTGTGCTGACAGAGGGCGTAACAACAAAGGGTGAGATCACAGAAATCACAAACAACGAAGGTGCTTTCTATTATATTGAAGTGAAACTGCCCAGCGGTCTGAAAAATGGATACTATGCAAAGGATGACCTGACTGTTTACGAAGGCAGCACAGAAAAGAAGATCCCTGTAAGCAGACTGTCCAAAGGCGATCAGGTTGAACTGATGATGAACGGTGATACTCTGCTGGCGATCCGTCAGCTGACAGGCGTGGATGCTCAGGCGAAATATGACGTAACAGGTTACTGGGATTCCGTGAAAGACGGCATTCTGGAAATTGAAAACGAAAACACAGGCGACAGCGACGAATACAACGTAGATAACGACACACTGTACTATCTGGACGGTGTGAAGATCAAACTGAAAGACCTGGAGGAAGAACTGAAAGCGAATTATAAGAAGCATGCTTATGTTGGCGTGATGACAGAAGTAAGACGCGAAAGAAATTCCGATACAAAGAGATATGAAGATGTGACTTATGCTATCGAAGTACATGTTACATTCACAGAAGAATATACAACCTCCGGCGAAGTGAAAAAACTGAGCAGCACAAACATCACTGTGAAGCCTGAAGGCTCCAGTGCAGAAAAAGACTATATCCTGGATGCTTCCTGCAAGATCTATATCGGCGATGAAGTGGTGACAGTTTCCAAGGCGAAAGACCTGGTGGAAAGCGGTACGACTTATGCGAAGATCACAGTAAACCAGGAAGGCGATGTAACAACACTGGTTCTGTCTGAGGATACTTTTGAAAACAGCCCCGCAAAAGCAGATGCAACTACATATAAAGTGGTATCCTTCTCCGATAAGAAGATGGTGCTGAAATCCAACGCGAAAGAAACAACATATACATTCGGTTCCACAAACCCTGTAAACAACATTGCGTTCTATGCATGGAAAGGCTCTGGCTCTGATGCGGAATGGGATGATGTGGACGTAGATGATGCAGAAAAATATGTAGATGATCTTGATGTACTGGAAAAATCTGTTTACTGCCGTATTGAAACCAATAAAGGCGGCAAACTGACAGAAGTTTATCTGTCTGATACAAGAAGTGCATGGACACTGGATGAAACACAGACAGAAAGAAAAGGCACCGTCGCTTCTGTGAAAGTCGGCGTACTGAAATTCAAGACTTCTACAGTGGAATATGAACTGCTGAGCCAGTATAACAGAGATTATGTTGATGATGATGTGATTACAGGTACAGTAAATGGCACAACAGTTGCATATCCTCTGAATAACACCAGCGCGGCAACAAGCTCCCTGAAAGTATTCGAAAGAATGGCTAACGATTCCTATGTGGAACTGTATGCAGAAATCCTGGCAGATTCCGATAACAAAGTGCTGAAGATCGACGCAAGAGCGAAGAGCGCAGAAGGTACTCTGGTGAAATATGATGACGGTGATAATATCATCGAAATCAAAACAAAAGACGGCAACACA
>JAFRZQ010000437.1 GCA_017442465.1 Anaerotignum sp.
AGAATTCAGATTGAATGTCCCTTTCAGGCCGTACCGATTCAGTAACTCCACAAAAGGGACATCCTGCAGAACGCCGTCATCGTATGTCACATTAAATGCTTTTTTCTTTCCATAAGGATAACATTTTCGAATCATAATGCTCCTCCTTACATTACTCTACAAATCAAAACTGATTATTCTTCTGCTACAAACACCATATCGCCCTCATGGTATATCTCAATAGCACATTCATTATGCTGTCGGTTTGATAAAAGATAACCGCAAAACCACCCCGTATTTTTACTCCGCAAGTTTTTGTAATGTATCACCTGCAATGCGATATACTGTCCAGTCTTTCATTGGTTCTGCACCAAGGGATAAATAAAAATCAATACTGGGCTTATTCCAATCCAGGCACCACCATTCCAATCTGCCGCAGCCTCTTTCCACGGCGATCTGTGCCAGTTTTTTCAGCAAGCCTTTTCCATAGCCCCTGCCGCGATATTCAGGTTTCACATACAGATCCTCCAGATAAACGCCGGACCTGCCAAGGAATGTAGAAAAATTATGGAAGAACAGTGCGAAACCTGCTTCAATACCATTTTCCAATACAAAAATAACTTCAGCTTTCTCTTTTTCAAAGATCCATTCCTTCAGAATTTCTTCTGTAGCCACAACTTCATCCAGCATTTTTTCATATTCAGCCAGTTCTTTGATAAACAGCAGGATCAATGCCGTATCTTTTTCTGTCGCATATCTAAAGCACAATTTTTCCATCGTAAACCTCATACTTATCTATTATTTCCAGAAATCATTCCACATAGTGGATACGACTTTCCTCAAACCGATCCTGCTGTTCTCTTTCCTCCGCAGGATAGCCATAGGGGAAAATCGCAAATGCTCTCAAATGATCAGGAATATCCAGAATATCTTCCACTTCTTCCATGCGGTCTTCCATAGGGGCAATGCCAAGCCATACACCCCCAAGTCCCTGCGCAACGGTTTCCAGCCAAAGATTTTCCATGGCAATGGAAAGATCGATCTGGGCATACATGGGGAGCAGACAATTTTTTCTATATGCCGCCACGATAGCAACAGGAGCATCTTTCGTCATGCCTGCATAAGGGCTGACTTCGGAAAGTGCCTGTAATTTTTCTTTATTCGTCACAACATAAAATTCCCAGGGCTGCTGATTTGCGGCAGAAGGCGCCTGCATAGCAGCACGAAGGATCTCCATTGTTTTTTCCTTTTCAACCGGTCTGTCCTGATATTTTCTGATACTTACTCTTGTAAAAATGTGATTCATATAAACACCTCCGCTATAACTTGGAATTTGTTCAATACTATTTGCGCGTAAAACTTACAGTTCCGTCGTCTCTGATAATATTAAAGGTATTTCCATCAATGGTAAACCGCTGACCGTGATTGAACCCGTTACCACCATCAAGAGTTATAATATCCCACACCTTACGTTCTCTTACATGGACATCATATGTAAACGTAGTTTCACTCTGTTCTGTTATTACATATCCTGTGCGGTCTAAATGAAAAGTAAGTTCAAGTGCTCCATCAAAGGGTGAGTCTCCAAGTAAATCCAATGTACCATCACCGTGCCATGTACCAACAAGCTTGATATACGGGTTGAAATGGACAATGGTTTGAAACCCTGCAATCAGTATAAATATGGTAATAAATAAGCCAACTAAAACTTTCTGAATTCGTTGGTTCTTATGCGTCATCATGCTCCATTTCACCTCCACAAATTGGAATTTACAAAGCTTTTCCACCAGATACTTTTATTACCTGTCCTGTAATCATTCTTGCCTGTTTGCTTGCAAGGAATAAAACAGTTTCTGCAATATCTTCTGGTTGAATTAATTTTCCCATTGGAATTAAAGGAACAACTACTTTTTCAAATTCGTCATCAATCCAACCTGTTTGAGTTGGACC
>JAFRZQ010000044.1 GCA_017442465.1 Anaerotignum sp.
TCCCTGAGGATAGAACCGGAAAAAACAGGGGAATATGCTACAGTAAGAAAAATGCAGAAAAGTAAGGAGAATGACTATGAAAATAATTATTTTATTATTGGCTGAGATGTGGACGCTGGGTGGATGTGGTGTGCCGGCACAGACGGAAAATGCCGGTTATCAGCAGATCACGGCGGAGGAGGCGAAGGAACTGATGGACGTGTGGAAGTATGAGATCATTCTTGATGTCCGTGAACAGGATGAATATGATGAAAAGCATATTCCCGGAGCGATCCTTTTCCCTGTTGGGATGATCGATGAAGAAACAGCGGCAGGGGTGATCCCGGAAAAAGATACAATGGTTCTGGTGTACTGCCGCAGCGGCAACCGCAGCAAAACTGCTGCTTCCAAGCTGGCGGAACTGGGCTATACACAGGTATATGAATTTGGCGGTATCAATGACTGGCCTTATGAAACGGAATAAAAAGAAAGAAACCTTTCCAAAATGGAAAGGTTTTTATCATTCAGAGATCTGGATGCCGATACTGTTCTTTTTGAAGAATTTCAGCACATATTCTTCCCACAGTTTTTCGCTGCTTTTATCCAGAGAAAAGCTTGCCTGGGAAATGGCAGTCGTACAAAGCACGGTATTTTCCTTGAAGAGGATATTCAGAAAAGCGGCAGAAGTATTGGGCAGGTGTTCCAGTTTTTCATCAGGTAGGGAAAATACGATCTTTATCGTTTTGGGCAGTTTATTTCCTTTGATGGCCTGAAACACGAAAGGTCGCATTTCCTCCCACAGAACATAGCGGGAAAGGCCCTGCTCCACTTCTTCCGTGCCATAAAAATCCATATTGCGCTTGCCTTCAATGACGAAAGAGGCGAAGGTAGTAAGTTCCCCCTGACGGAAATGGAAGGTGTCAAAGGTATCGCCTTTCAAGAGCAGGTTCATAAAAGTTTTTGTGTCGTTGACGGTGAAAGCAAGCATAAAAATAATCCTCCTGAGATCGTAACTTGTATTATTTTACAATCTTTCGGAGGATTTTTCAATCAGCCTTTCAAAGAAATGATAAGTTTGCCGTCATCCCACTGGATGAATTTACTTTCGGATACAACAGGTTTTCTGTTGTCGCGGTAAACTTCCCCCGTGCGGAAGGTGGAGAGCAGGATACCTGCAAGGAACATGTGCAGGATAAGTCCTGTTGTGCCGTAGGACAGGAAGGGCAGAGAAATGGGGGCGATTAGCGGATAGCCCAGATTTGTGATGACATAGATCAGGATCTCTCCTGCAAAAGTACAAAGAATACTCAGGGATGTCATCTGGCCTAAAATGCTTTTCTGCTTCAGGCATTTGCGGAATCCGAGCATAAGGAACACTGCCAATAGAAGTACAAGGACTGCGGAGACAGCCCAGCCGTATTGGTATGTCAGATGGGTCAGCAGGTAATCTGAACGGAAATTGATCAGAAAGAGCTCATTTTCCATGGGGATTCCCGGAACAGGGGCACCGTGACCCAAAATAACGGCATTTTCCAGCATTGTCTGTAAAAGATTTGGCAGATACCCCGCGCCATGGGGGTCCGCTTCAGGATGCAGTGCACTTACGAGGCGGGAAAGTCTGTAAGTATATTCCGGAACAGCAAACAAAAGCACACAGCCCATCAGAAGGGCGGCGATCACAAAGAAAACAAGGATATGCTTTGTATTTTGGCCGAACCAGTTTCGGATTGCCGCAAAGACCATCAGGATCCCTGCAGAAA
>JAFRZQ010000045.1 GCA_017442465.1 Anaerotignum sp.
CTTATACCCACGAAGTAAATGCCATCACACTGCCCGACTTCTTCTCTCTCAGATACAGAGATGATAAGAACATTCTGATGGCGATCGCAGCGGTGGTAATTATCGTATTCTTCGTACCTTACACAGCTTCCGGCTTTGCAGCCTGCGGCAAGCTGTTCTCTTCCATCTTCTCCATCGATTATCATGTGGCAATGATCATTTCTGCTGTTGTTATCGTAGCATATACTGTAACAGGTGGTTTCCTGGCAGCTTCCATGACAGATATGATCCAGTCTGTGGTTATGAGTATCGCGCTGATCGTAGTAGTACTGTTTGGCGTCAGCGTTGCAGGTGGTTTTGATGCAGTAGCAGAAAACGCAAACAATCTGGTAAGCTATCTGAGCCTGACAGCTTCCCATGTAGCGGCAGATAACTCCTCTTCCCCTTATGGTGCACTGACCATCGCATCCACACTGGCATGGGGTCTGGGCTACTTCGGTATGCCTCATATCCTGCTGCGTTTTATGGCCATCGAAGACAGAGAAAAACTGAAACTTTCCAGACGTGTGGCAACCGTATGGGTATGTATCGCTATGACAGTTGCCATCATTATTGGTATCGTTGGTAATGCAGTTACAGCGGCAGATGCTCTGCCTTTCCTGGATGGTAATACGTCCGAAACGATCATCGTAAGAATTGCTGACCTGATGGGTAAATACGGCGTTCTGTTTGCGATCATCGGCGGCATCATCCTGTCCGGTATCCTGTCCGCTACCATGTCTACAGCAGACGCGCAGCTTCTGGCAGCGTCTTCCAGTATTTCTGAAAACCTGCTGCGTAAGTTCTTCAAGGTAGACCTGTCTGCAAAGGCATCCATCAAAATTGCAAGAGCGGCTGTTGTGGGCATCGCTATCGTAGCAGTATTCCTGGCTAGAAACCCTGACTCTTCCGTATTCCGTATCGTATCCTTCGCATGGGCAGGTTTCGGTTCTGCATTCGGTCCTGTTGTTCTCTTGGCTCTGTTCTGGAGACGTTCCAACAAACAGGGTGCGCTGGCTGGTATGATCACTGGCGGTGCAATGGTATTCATCTGGAAATTCCTCATTGCGCCCATGGGCGGTCTGTTTGCTATCTATGAACTGCTGCCTGCATTCCTGCTGGCTCTGCTGGTAAACGTAGTAGTGAGCCTTGCAACAGGTGAACCTGAAAAAGAAGTAACAGCTACTTATGACAGAGTAATGGAATCCCTGTACGGCAAGAAATAAAATACAAGAAAACCAAGACCTTCGCGGCTGCGGAGGTCTTAATTTTTACAAATTTCTTAAGATTGATTGGAAACAATGTATTTTTCTTGCATTTTGAAAGCACCTGCTGTATCCTGTGCGTGAGAAGAAAACTTACGCGAAATCTACAATTCAAAGGAATCATAAAAGGATTTGGAAAGAGGTGTAAGTGATGACAAAAGTGAAAGAAAGGCTCAGTAAGAGTGTTGTATTGTTTAGCATTTTGGCGGTGCTGATCGGCGGGTTCTCCTTTTTCAAAGGTGCAGAACTGCTGGAAGGCACAGATTTTTATCAGGAAACGGTAGAAGTTCTCGATGAGAAAAAAGGCAATGTAATGGGGATGACGGCAGCTCTGGTCGGCACGTCTACATTGATCACTGGTCTCCCCGATGATATGGGCACACCTGTGGCGGAACAGCTGATGGATATGACCGACTGGCTGCTTTTGGTGCTGTGTGTGGTTTTTGTGGAGAAATATGGGCTTACCATGCTATGGGTGGCAGCCTGTAAGGTGATGCTCCCATTGGCGTGTATCCTGTTTGTCGTGGATATGGTTGGGGAGAAACGAACCCTGCGTCAGGTGTGGATGAAGCTGGCGGTGCTTTCTGCAGTATTTATGGTGGCGATCCCCATTGGTGTGAAGTCTGCGGAAATGATCGAGAAAACCTATGAAACCTCTATCGTAGAAATGGCTGAGGATGGCGATGAGCTGGCCCAGCTGATGGAAGCAGAAACAGAGGAAAAGGAAACCTGGCTGCAGACGATCTTCGGCAAGGTGAAGGATTCTGCGGAGGAAAAACTGGAAAAGGCGAAGGAGGTTCTGGTGCGGTATACAGAACAGACGGCAGTGATGCTGGTGACTTCCTGTGCGATTCCTGTGGTAGTGCTGCTGTTCCTGTTCTGGGTATGCAAAACGGTCATTGGACTGGATATTGCCCTGCCAAAACGGAAAACACTTCGTATCATCCGGAGAAAGAAATAAAAAACGCTGGCAAATGCCAGCGTTTTTATTATTTCTGAAAATTTCCGTCGCAAAAACGTAGTTTTTGCAATTGGGGGTCAAGGGGAATCATTCCCCTTGCAGGGTTTGGGACGGAGTCCCAAGAACTTATACGTTGAATCTGAAAAGTACAACGTCGCCGTCTTTCATTACGTATTCCTTGCCTTCGGAACGTACCAGACCCTGTTCTTTTGCTGCGTTGTAGGAACCCAGACGCATCAGATCGTCATAATGCACTACTTCGGCACGGATGAAACCTCTTTCGAAGTCGGAATGGATCTTACCGGCCGCCTGAGGTGCTTTTGTACCGATTGTGATGGTCCACGCACGGGATTCCTGAGGACCTGCTGTCAGATAGGAGATCAGACCCAGCAGCTTGTAGCTTGCTGCGATCAGTCTGTCCAGACCGCTGCCTTCTACGCCCAGGTCGGCCAGAAATTCTTTTTTGTCCGCTTCGTCCAGATCGGAAATTTCTTCTTCGATCTTCGCGCACAGAACGAATACTTCGTTGTGTTCTGCTGCTGCGTATTCTCTTACTTTGCCGACAAATTCATTGGATGCGCCGTCGTCAGCCAGATCATCTTCCATAACGTTTGCAGCGTACAGCACGGGTTTCGCTGTCAGCAGTGTCAGGCTTTCTACGAATTCATAATCTTCGGGAGAATCAAATTCTACGCTTCTTGCGGATCTGCCTTCTTCCAGAGCTTCTTTCAGTCTGCCCAGGATATCCATTTCTCTCTGCAGGGACTTGTCCTGTTTTGCCAGTTTGCCTGTTTTTGCAATTCTTCTGTCCAGAACTTCGATATCGGAGAAGATCAGTTCCAGATTGATCGTTTCGATGTCACGGATGGGGTCAACGGAACCGTCAACATGCACAACGTTGGGGTCTTCGAAGCAGCGAACAACGTGGCAGATGGCGTCTACTTCGCGGATGTGGCTCAGGAATTTGTTGCCCAGACCTTCGCCCTTGGAAGCACCGCGCACCAGACCGGCAATGTCAACGAATTCGATAACAGCAGGTGTTGTTTTCGCGGAATCATACATTTCTGTCAGCTTTGCCAGACGTTCATCGGGTACAGCTACCACGCCAACGTTGGGGTCGATGGTACAGAAGGGGTAGTTCGCCGCTTCTGCTTTGCCCATTGTCATGGAATTGAATAAGGTACTTTTGCCTACGTTAGGCAGACCTACGATACCAAGTTTCATAATTTCTCAATCTCCTTTATTTTTCAATGTTTTCGGGGGATGGGGTATGTAATTTACGCCATTTTTACGCCAATTTTTACGTGATTTTGGCGTACGAAGATTCAAACTGACGTACAGCGTTTGTCAGCGAATCGTCGGTCACATGGACATAGCGATCCATTGTCGTTTTGATACTCTTGTGTCCGAGTAACTTCTGCAGCACCTTGGGCTGCATTCCTGCTTCGATGGCACGGGTGGCGTATGTATGCCGCAGCGCATGCATACAGAACCGTCTGATCCCTGCTTCGTCACACAGCTTGTACATGTGTGTGTCATAGGAACTGTTTTTGGCAGGTTCGCCTGTGCGGTAATTCACAAATACCAGATCACGCATATATAGCGTTTTTGTCAGCCCTGTTCTGGTATCGGTGTATTCCAGAATCTGATTCAGCAGTTCGCTTTCTTTTCTGGTGTACCGTTCTTCATAACATTCCTTTAAAATTTGAAATGCATGGTCAGTCAGAGGAATCGTCCGATAACTGGTTTCTGTTTTGGGCGGTCTGGCGATCCAAACGATATGCTTGTGTCGATAGTACAAGGCTTTGTTGATGGTCAGGGTACGGTTTTTCCAGTCGATGGAATCCCAGGTTAGACCGACCATTTCGGATGTGCGCAGTCCCGTTTCCAGCAGAAGGGCATACTGACGGTAATTGTGTGACCGTTTGGCAACTTCCAGAAAACGCTTCTGTTCGTCAATCGTCAGAAACTTAATATCATCCACAGCACGGACAGGTTTCGTATATCTGACACCATCCATCGGGTGCTTGGTGATAATATCGTTATTGACAGCGGCACGGAGCATACTACCCATCATGATATAGGCTTGTCTGATCGTACCGCCGGCGTATTCTGTTTCCATTCGGTTCAGGATGACTTTGCAGTGCATAGGCTTGACATCGGAAATACACATTTCACCGATGATTGGCTGAACATTGAGGTTATACCGATGCAGATAATTTCGTCTGGTGTTTGGTGCGATACCGTAGAGAAGATGCTCCATCCAGTATTCGAACCATTCATTGACGGTCATATCAGAGGTCTGTTTGACCAGATCGTGCTTGTCCTCATATTGTGCATCTGCAAGCCAGTTTCGTGCTTCGGGCAGGGTATTGAAATATTTTTCACGGCGTTTTCCGTCCTTTGTGCTGAAACGGGCGGAGTATTTGCCGTCTTTTCTTTGGTGGATACCTTTTCCTATTTCTTTGCCTTTCAGGTTTTTACCCATAGATTGAACTCCTTTCTTAGCAAAGAAAAGAGCCAATGCAACACATTTTAGTGTACCACATCGGCTCTTGTTTCTCAATAGTGAAACTACCTTCAAATCATGAATTTATTGCTGATATAGTGCTCGAATTCCCTTCTTTTCACCAGCTTCTTCGTTCCGACATACAGAACGAAGGGGCAGTTGGGCTGGCGTAAAAGGTTGTCGATGCGATTGATACCGATGTTGCTGTATTCGGCAGCTTCTTTGATGGTCAGTGTCAGTTTCAGATGGATCGGGACTTTTTCGTTTTCTTCGGACATATCATCCCTTCTTTCCTTCGGTAAAAGCGTTTTTCTCGTCAAATAAGTATCCGCGGAAGAGTACTCCTTCGTGGTTCAGGAACAAACCCTGAGAATCCTTCGGGATTTTGTCGGCAGCATTAGTGTTGTCCAGAATGATCTGGGAGAGTACATTGTCGGCTCGTCCACAGACACGGTAGTCCAGATTGTTTTTGATCTGGCCGGAGAGAATATTGGCATCGGGACGCTGGGTCGCTAACATCAGATGGATGCCAAAGGCTCGTCCCTGACGGGCGATGGTGGATAGATGCTGCTCGATTTTAGAGATCAGTTCTTTCTGCTCTTTGGGGAGACCTGTTTTATCCAGAAGTTCTGCCACTTCGTCGCAGGCAAAGAGGATCCGTTTCAGAGTTGTATTGTTAGTACGGTTATATTCACTGATATTGGCACAGCCATATTCTTTCAACAGGCGTTTTCGATTCTCCAGTTCCTGAACGATAGCGGTCAGGGTATCCAGCAGGGCGGATTCTTGTGTGATAAAGGTACATTTTTCATGCCAGATGGGAGCAAAATCAACGCCGCCTTTGAAGTCTGAAATATATACTTCCGCCTCTTTTTTGATGGATTGCATCAGTAAGGATTTCAGTAAAACACTTTTGCCACTGCCCGTACTGCCGCCGATTAGCAGGTGGGGGACTTTGGCAAGGTTGATTTTCAGTCTTTCGCCAAAACTATAGCCCAATACCAGTTCAAAATCATTTTTGCTCAGGTATTCATCTTTCCAGTGGATCACTTCGGGCAGTCCTGCATTACCAGCTACGGTATGAAGCAGGATCCTTTTTTTGTTTTTGCCCAGCTTCATTTTTGTGACATAAACATCCAGAGCCGTTTCGATGCGTTCCTGTTCATCCTGCCATTTGGGGAGGGGGATGCCGTTCATATCAAATTCCAGAACAGTTGTATCGACTTCTCCCGAAATGGTATATCGACGAAGGAGCAGGGGAGATTCCCCAGCATGGTTCGTCAGGCCGATGCGCCATAATTCTTCATTGATTTGATAGGCTCCTTTGGGAGTGCCGATCAGTACCAGAGTGGCAAGAAGTCCGATGGTCGCCACGAGACTGTAAATGGTTCCGGCAATAAGCTGAAAGATGATTTTTACGGGAGCGTAAGAATCAGGGATGACAAAGGCATTGAACAGAATCCAGAGCAGCGCAGCCGTAATGAGATATGTAACAACAATTTTTTGTGCTTTTCTGTGATGCATGACTTCGGATATCCCTGTTTTCATGCGAAGGAACTGATATTTCAGTTTTCCTTTGTATTCCAGAATTTCTTTATCATCGTTATTCATATTTTTTCTTCCCTTTCTACGATGGTTCCGTCTGCAAGAAACTCAAAAACATGATTGATCCTGCGTAAAAATGCCTTCCAGGTTTCCGGACGGTCGCACTGCGCAGAGACATATTGTTCTGACAGCGGAAGGTTTGAGGTAATGTACACTGTTGTAAAACAGGCAACACGGTCGTTGTATCTTGCCGGCAGCATCAGTGGATAGCGATCCAGTATGTTCAGCATTTCTTCTATGGGGATCTGCGAAGCAAATTCTTCGAGAACAAGAATGTCATGTCCATGGTATGCATCAAATTTGACACCATTTTTTCCGTAGTTTGTAATACGGCAGATGTCGGGAGCAGGATGTTTATCATAGATGCTTCTGGTTTTTCCGGTGCCGGTTGCGCCGAAAAGGTAGGTGACACTGACTTCTCTTTCTTCTGTCTGATACTTTTCTGCTAAATATGTTTCACGCAGGATATCGATGTCCTTTACCCGAAAGGCGAAGGCTGGTGTTGTATCTATGATGGCCTGTGTAGATAACCCGTCTTTGATGTTTTCAAGCAACAGCTCCATTTTAGAAGCCTTCTTTCCATAGACAATTGGAATGACGCCCCATTCACGGAAACTTCCTTCGATGAATGTTTTTGCTTTTTCGTGGCCTTTCCACTTGCCTTCTTTGCAGATATAATCTCTGGTTTCTAATGGTGTTCCCTTTATAGCCTCGATATGTGCAGTTGGAAATCGCTTTTTTACTGTGGAAAATCGGGATGAAGTTTTTACACAGAACAGCACATGAAAATGTGGCGTTTCGCTTTCGGATATTTCCTGTCCATAACACCAATATTCCAACTGAAACAAGTTAAGGGTTTCTTCGATTGTCTTTTCGGTTATGTTATGGTCTTCAGGATTATTGATCGTTAGAAACCAGTATTTTGATTGTTTATCAATTTCCATTTTTCTATTTCACTTCCTTCTGCTTGCTTTACTTTTCAGATTCAGCTAGGTAATACTCCTAGCTGAATCTGTTGTCCTGTCACAGGGAAGGAAGGTTAAGCCTTCCTCCCCTGCAACAGCAGTAACAAATGAGCAATTAAGCCTTGCCATTCGCATCAGCCAAACGAATATTTGTGGCCTTTGCAGTTACGAAACTTTTTCCCTGTTTTTCGTATAAGCGCAGCTCCAGATTATCAAACTCAACCAGAGGGTATCCATTGCCCTGCAGCTGGATCAGCTGTTTGCCAAGGATACGGACGCCTAATTTACGAAAGCCGAATTTTTCAAGACTGATCAGATAACGATAGCCTGTTACAGTGTCAGTTCTCTGTCCGTCGATATAGTGGTAAATTGGCGTTACGGCAGTCAGATATTTCTTTTCGCCTAAGCATGTGATGTCGTATGTAAGATCGGATGGTGTAATCATATAAAGTCCTCCTTTATGTCTAAAGATGTTTTGTTTGCTGTATAACCGGTTATATCTTTATTCTTACACAATTTGCTAAAAACCACATGTTTGTGAAATTTATATCGATGCCTTGTATTTCAGGGTTTTGGCGTATCGTTATCCATAAAACCCAGTAAAATCAATAAATTTGTTTTATTTCAAATTTATAAATATATAAAATTTTTTTGTTTTTAAATGCTTTCATCTATATCGAAGTTGCCTAAGCGTCCTTCGGATAACATATTTTTTTCTTTTAAATGCATGTTGCAGTCATTTATATCCCAGTCGAACAAGAGATAAACACTTAATATCACAATGTATTCGCAATGAACGGGCTTTTCGGGGCTTAATGCATGTCCATTTAGTTTCAGCAGATATTCTGTTTCTTCAAATGTAAATCTTAGAGCAATACAAAGGGGAAGAGTGATTTTTAAGCTCGGTGTCCAAGATGGATGTTTTTCGTAGTTCATTATTTTTGAACATGTGGTAGGATCCAGGTGAGTCGCTTTTATTAAGCCTTTATTATTTTTAATATCTAGAGCTTCCATTCTTTCTTTAATAATTTCAAAAAAGGATTTATTTTTGAATTTTGACAGGCTGTCAGAAGGACCAGATAGATTGTTTTCGATTAACTGTTGAAGAAGTTTCATGAGCAGTTTAAGGCATTTAATAGTCAGATATAATTGTGATTTAGAGAGGATTCCTTTAAAGCTTTTATCCTCAAGTTGATTGATGAGAGTGGAGATTGTGTTGATGGTAATCATATAACCAAACCTTTCAAGTCCGGTTTTGCAATGGTGGCAACGGGTAACAAAATATATAAATTTTCTTATCGCTCTCTGTTGTATATCAGTGCTGAGGAATAATTTTTCGATATAAATATTTAAATTTCGCTACTTTTGAACTATCAAGAAGTAGCTTATAATGAATAGCTGTGTGTATTTTTAAGATTTATACACATCGATGCCAATATACAACAAAGATTATTATGCATTTTCTTTTTTTAAAATAATGGCTGTTCTTTCTTTTTGATATGCGTGCACCACCAAATTGCAAAACCGTACTTTTTCTGACGCAACATACACTCCTTTTTTCGCCTTTTAAAACAAAAAGGCACTGTTTGACAACAGTGCCTTACCGAATTCTTTTAACAATAAAAAATCTTCACCATTGGTGAAGAATAGAATTCGTTTCTTTATTTACATATACATAAAAATAGTCAGTCTTTCTATAAATAGACAGACTGACCCCATAAACACATATACAAAATTCAATTTTAAAATATCATAAATTGAATTCTGTGTCAAGCCAGGGCAGCTTTGTAAAATATATGATGACGACGGCAGAACAGGAATTCTTTCCTGCTCTGTCTGAATAAGTTTCTTCTTTCTCTTTTAACTGAACAGATCAGTAATCAGGTTTTGCCATAAACAGAAAAATCCCGTCTTTCTAAAAATAGACAGACGGGTGCTTTATAAAGATATAATAGATTCACCCTTAAGATAGCACCTGAAAGGGGAGATGTCAAGAAAAGTTTCTATTATTAATATTGCTGTGATGAAAAAAACTCCGATGCATTGTTTTGCACTGGAGTTTTATGGTTCAAGGTTATTTTCTTCAAATAAGGGGGATTGGAAAAACTCAGACACACTGATTTCCAGTCCCTGGCACATTTCGTGGATAATACGCAGTTTGACAGAATCGTAAGTACAGTTGATAACATTACCGATCGTAGATTTGGGTACGCCACTTTTCATATAAAGCTGGTACTGTGTCATATTCTTTTCTTCTAATAATTCATTTAACCTCAAGCTTACGGCTTTATTCAACTGCATAGCATTCACCACCCGTTCATGTACCTGTTCTAATTATTATATGGTTGATAGATACAAAATTAGTCCATGTAACTGTACTATTGGGGTGTTTTGAGTTAATATAAGAATATGACAATAGGCTATTTAATCAGGTAGTATAGGTGGTCGGTGATGATATGATGAATAGGTTTTCTGAACGACTGAAAGAATTACGAAAAAGTAGAAATATCAGCCAGCAGAAGTTGGGGACTTATTTGAATTATGGATATACGGCAATCGCAAATTATGAAAGTGGAAGAAATGAACCATCTTTTGATACATTGATGAAAATTGCTGTGTTTTTTGATGTAACAGTAGATTATTTGATTGGGCTGTCTGACGAACCGATGATAATGAATGCCCTTTCTATATCAGAAGTACGATTATTAGAAATATACAGAAGGCTAAATGAAGAGAATAAACAAATTATCATGGATATGATCGGAATTATTTACAAAAACCAGGGGAAGTAGAATTGCAGGATTTTTGGGGATTATTCAACAAAGAGAAACTGATCTTTCTAAATAACAGCTAGACTGGTTCCTAAAACAATACAGGCGTGTGTCTTCTACTTCATCTTTGTAAGTATACCGCGTTATGTAAAGTGATTTTGTTGTTTTATTTGAAAAAAAGATAGTGTAGAGTATAATAAAAAATGAAATATTGATTTGATGAGGTAAAATTATGAGATCACAGTTCGAATGGGACAGAATGCTGTCTCAAAAATTATATAGTGTAAAAGTCAATATAAAAATGCTCAAAAATCGGAATATAAAAATGTACAGGGTTCCGATATTTATTCCTCCGGCTGTGCTTCCAAAAAGGATCGTTTTTCTCTAAGACGATATGACGGACCCTTAATAGAAACAATTTCAGAATGATGCAGCAGTCTGTCCAGCACTGCGTTTGCTAGCGTAGGTGAGCCAAAGATTTCTCCCCACCGTGAAAACGGTGTGTTTGTTGTTATGATGGTACAGTTCCTTTCATATCGCTTTGCGATAAGTTGAAAGAACAAATTTGCTGAGTCAGAATCGATCGGCATATATCCGATCTCATCAATGATCAGTACTTTATACTTAGCAAAGTGTTTTAGCCGGGATTCAAGACGATTTTCTATCAGTGCTTTTTTCAGTTGCGTGATCAGGGCTTCAAATGGGATAAAATATGTGGAGATCCTTGACCGTGCACATGTGATTCCAATTGATGTAGCCAGATGCGTCTTTCCGACGCCACTGGAACCGACAAAAAGGATGTTTTCCTTTTTGTCGACAAATCCCAGATTGTTTAGTTCAAGCAACTGTTTTTTGTTAATGCTTGGCTGAAAGGAAAAATCGAATTCGTCCATTGTTTTTATGAACGGGAAGGCTGCTGTTTTTACGCAGGCATTTTCAGCCCGAATCCGATTGTTTTGCTGTTCGATATCGATCAGTTCCTCTAATGCCTGACTAAATGATTTTTCTCCTTTATTGACCTGATCAATGTAATAGTCCAGATGTTCCTGTATTTTGTGCATTCCCAAATCTGAAAGACCATTGATCAACTTTGCGTATGTAGCCATTACTTTCCTTTCTACAGGAATCGGTCCATTAACTCCAGATTAGCCTGTGCCATTTCAGCAATCGTATCTTTGTCCTTGATACAATACGAAAGAAGCTGGGCATAATGATCTTCCTGGTAATTCAGTTTCTTACCGGAAAGTTCGTGCTTTGCAATAAGTTCCGTACCATAATAAATTTCCAGAGTATTAAATTTTACTCGCAAATTCACCGGTTTTCCGATATACTCTAAAGGAACGGAATACTTGTTGTTCATGTACGAAATCATAGAATCTTTTCGAACGGTGGTTTGGCGATCGTGGTTCTGATAAGACTCTATTACTTTAGGATTCGGAAGTGGCTGCAGGTATTCCTTTTCTTTTTGGAACAAAAGAAGTGGCGGAACACCAGTCTCCTGACAAACATAGGTATTCACTTTCTGTGTTACCTTTTGCAGAATAGCGATCAGTTCTTCTTCCGTTTCAAACTCTCCTTCGTATGGCAGAAGCCAGGAAATGAATTTGTTGATCACTTCCACTTTGCCTTTTGTATAGGCATGTCGGGGCTTACAGAGTTTGATCTTAAAGTTAAAGTCTTTGGCAAATGTCCTCATTTTTTCATTGATGTGACGCTGCCTGCCTTTTAAATCTACCACAGACGCCATGTTGTCGAATAAAATTTCTTTTGGGACTCCTCCGGTTGCTATGAATGAGGCTATCAGACAGTCAAAGACATCCTGTCTTGTTTTATAAAGTTTGTAAGTAAAGTGGCAGTATCTAGAATGCCCCAGTTTATAATCAAACACCTGAAAGGTGAAGATTTCGCCAAAACGATTGGCAATCGATACATCTTCTTTCCAGTCTACCTGAGCCTGGATACCGGGAGCTGTTTCAAATCTCGGATGACCTTTTTCGGTTTTCCGAGGTGTAACACCCTTCCGTTTGATGTATTTAATAAAATTTGAGTATGATCCGATATCTGGATCAACCTCAGAAAAGATAAATTCGTAAACAGCTCTCATAGTTGTCCCTTTAATGGATAGCTTTGCTGTAATGAGCGATTCATATTTATCTAATCTGCTGGATTTGTTATGGTGTGCAGGTTTGCCAGAGTATCCGTCATAATACTTTTTGACTGTTCTGCGATCAACATCATACATCCGTGCAAGTTCAGAAAAATTTGGTCTGGATTCATTCATACGGAGAATCTTTAATTGAGTAATCAATGCTGCATCCATGTGTATCTACCTCCATGGATACCGTATCATACTCAATCGGATTGTACATTTTTATTTTCCGTTAAATGTACATTTTTATAGTATCATTTACATATAGTCCTTCGAAAGTTAGAGATGGTTCATGGGAAAGGGTTCATGCAGCCCAGAAAAGATTTAATGAGTCAGAGTTCTGGCATGATAACAGTGCATTGGAAGAATTGAAAAAATGTTTTGGCAGAGCCCCTAAGGACATGATCCTTACTCCTCCTGTGTATTTTGATCATGGTGACAGGATCCTGTTTGGAGAGCATTTTTATGCCAATGCCGGGCTGACTATTTTAGATGAAAATTATGTGACATTTGGGGATAATGTTTTTATTGCACCTCATGTCAGCATTTATACAGCAGGACATCCCATAGATGCGGAAATCAGAAATACTGAAGTAGAGTATGCAAGACCTGTTACAATCGGTTCAGACGTATGGATCGGGGGTAATGTTGTTATCAATCCCGGAGTAACGATTGGGGATGATGTGGTGATTGGTTCCGGTTCGGTTGTGACAAAAGATATTCCCAGTCATGTGATCGCTGCAGGAAATCCGTGTAAGGTAATTAGAGAAATTACGGAAGAAGACAAAATATATTGGAAGAATCAATATCAGGAATACGAGAGGGGCTGTGAAAAGGATGTTTCAGATTGATGCATTGAAATGGACAAGAGAACCGAAAAATTATCATATCGAAAATGATCGTATCGAAATTATCACGGAACCTCATACAGATCTGTGGCAAAGAACATATTATCATTTTAGAAATGATACTGCACCTGTTTTGCAGATGGAAACGGATGAAAAGTATTTTTCCTTCGTAGTAAAAACAGAATTTGAAAGCAAACATCGATTTGACCAGTGTGGCGTAGTCATGTATCTGGACAGCGAAAACTGGCTGAAAGGATCTATTGAGTATGAAAACGAACAGTACCAGCACTTGGGAAGTGTTGTGACAAATCATGGGTATTCTGATTGGGCGACAACGGAAATCGATGCATCGATCAAGTCCATGTGGTATAGATTCAGCCGCAGGGAAGATGACTATTGCATTGAATGTTCTGATGATGGTGTAACATACAAGCAGATGCGTATTTGTCATATGTGGAATGCGAAAGATACGATTCGATTTGGGATTTATGCCTGCAGCCCGGAAGATTCTTCGTTCAGAGCGATTTTTACAAACATGGAAATGACAGAATGTAAATGGTCTGCACACGATGGGCAGCAGCCTGATCTGGAATCATGAAAGAAGATCATCTGAAAAAATAAAAAGAGGGAAAACGATTTATTGGACTGCCCCAGATTGTGCAGACAGTACAAAAAAGAGCCCTGGTAGGAAATATTGAGTTTTAAGCGGAGTGGCGCAGCGTGAGCGGCGCCACTCCAGTTTTTAACTGGATGCGCAGATGATTGTAAAAATAGATGTAGTTGTCGATCAGTGCTCTGGCCTCGCTAATGGTGGCAGGAAGATGTCTGTAGATGCATTCTGTTTTAAGAATGGAGAAGAAATTTTCTGCCATGGCATTGTCATAGCAGTTCCCGCGTCTTGACATGGACGGAGTTATCCCATATTCTTTAGTCAGGTCAAAGTATGCTTGTGAGGTGTACTGACTACCCTGGTCGCTGTGGAGCTGCAACTCTGCAGCGACTTTCTTTTCCTTTTGCATAGCAAGGCGGATGGTATCCAGTACGAGATTAACACTTTGACTGGTTCCTGTTTTATATGCAACAATACTGTTGTCATACAGATCCCGAATTACAGACAGGTAAAGTACACCTTGTCCGGTATGGATATAGGAGATATCCGTGACCCACTTGTGGTTCGGTCGGTCACTTTGAAACTCTCTGTTCAACAGATTTTCGTACTTGTGGAGCTGCTGTCCCATCTGTTGCCACTTTCTTCGGCGACGAATTTCGGATAACAGTTCGTATTTCTTCATAATACGCAGAATTGTTTTGGGATTTCTGTGTATCTTCTTCGTATTTTTCAGCCATTTCCATATACGACGATATCCGTAAGTCTTGTCGCATTTATTTTGTTGCTCACGGATGATGGAGGCAAGCTCTGCATCACGTGTCGGCTGATCCAAGCGTTTGACATAGTCGTAATAACCACTTCGTGACACACCGAAGAACCGACACATCACAGATACCGGATAACGGTTACGATTCATGTAAATGACCTGATACTTTGTTCGTGGCCTCACTTCCTTCCTGTCAATCGCAGAAAATCCCGTAATAATTTGTTTTCCATTTTCAGTCGGTTGATCTCATATACCTGCTCAGCAACTACGTCTCTTGGCTGTGCATCTTTACGTGGACGGCCTTTAGGCCGAGGCATTATTCCTGCATCTATTTTCTTTTGTTTGCGATTATGGCGATTTACTAGATTTTCAAGCTGTTTTTTTTCCAGTCCAAAATGCATCGCTATTTCTCGCAAGGTCTGTCCTGCTTCTCGCATAGACATAATCTCAGGTTCAATTTCCTGTATTTTTGTGTATTTTCTTTTGCTCATGAAAACACCCCCTATGTAGGTTTATTTTCCTACATAGGGGGTACTTTTGTCTATTGTCCGTTTTTACTGGACCTGTACATATCATCGTTCCCTCTTTTTTTATTCAGTAATTCTTTTGCAGCTGTCCCTTTCGACGATGCGATGAGGAACAACGATTTTTGTAGCCATCAGATTTGGATAATCTGCGTGATTGATGATCTGAGAAGCAGCCTCGTGTCCTAACTGGAAAGAGTTGATATCCACAGAGGTGAGCTGAGGAGAAGACAGTTTTGCATACATGGAATTATTAAAAGAAATAATGGAAATATCATCCGGGATGGAGAGCTGCAGCTGTATACAGGCTCTTTCCAGTACCAATGCCAGCATATCATCACTGACAACGAAAGCTGTGGGTCTGTCCTCCTGCAAAAGGAGTTCCTTCAATGTTCCTAAATTATCATTCTGTATACTTTCGATTTCAAAGCAATATTCCGGTTTGACCTGCAGTCCATGCTGCAACAAGGATAACTGATAGCCGGATTTTCGGTCGAAGGCATAGAGAGCTTCATCCTTGCCACCCAGATAACCGATACGACGATGCCCTAAATCATACAGATAATCGGTTACTTCTCTGCCAGCCAGCAAATTATCGTTATCGATGGAGATGGTCTGGTTTGCGAGTTCGTTTGCCTTTCCGACGATCACATACAATAATCCGTGCTCGCACAGATAATCTACAACAATATCATCCTTGAAGGAATAAAGAAGGATGAATCCGTCTGCCATACCACTGCGATGAAGTGTCTGAATAGACTGTAAAATTTCTTCATAATCCTTTCCGGTGACAACATTGGTTGCGACCTGTTGCTGGTTACAGAAGCGGCTGATGCCGCGAATTGTTTTCAGATAGAAGGTGTTGTCATATACATCTACCTGGGACGGAGGAAGGATGATGCCGATCATTTTCACAGAAGTATTTGTCTGTGTATCATTCACGGCAGGAGAGTCATACCCAAGCTGGGACATTGCTTTCTGCACTCTTTCCCGGGTTTCTTTACTGATAGCGGGATTGTCATTGCATACACGGGAAACGGTAGAAGGGGAAACCCCGGCCAGTTTTGCTACATCTTTTATTGTTACTGCCATAATTGCACTTCCTTTTGCGAAACATATGATATGATTTATGCAAATAATTTCTTTCTGTTTCATTGTACAGGAATGCAGGGGAGATGTCAATTCTTGGCACAATAAATTTGATGGTTGTGCAAAAATGTTTGCATAAATCTGGTATTAATTTGCACAAAATCTGATGCAAAATATTGTACATAATGTAGATTTGGCAGGATTTACTTATGAAACTCTTGCAAATTCAATGCAAATCATGTATTCTGGTTGCAGAAAAAACAATGCAACAAAATGAAAACGAAAGGCGGAAGGGATTTAATCATGAGTAGTACAACCAATGCAGAACTGAAGAAGTTCATTCTTGCACCGTTGACAGGCAAGGTCGTTCCTTTGGAGCAGGTGCCTGATGCGGTGTTTTCTCAGAAAATTTTAGGTGATGGTGTTGCGATCATTCCGGAAGACGGAAAAATCTATGCACCTGTAAACGGTGAAGTGGCCAGTGTTGCAGAAACATTGCACGCATATGGCTTTACATCTGATGACGATCTGGAAATCCTGATCCATATTGGTCTGGACAGTGTTGCTCTGAAAGGGGAAGGCTTTACCAGCCATGTGCAGGTAGGTGATATGGTCAAGGCAGGCGATCTGATCGCAGAAGTGGACCTGGAATTTCTGAAAAGCAGAAACGTTCCTACGATTACACCGGTCCTGATCTGTGATGATGCAGATGAACTGCCTATGCACACAGTGGAAGGTAATGTAACTGCAGGTAAGGACACAGTGATCACACTGGGCGAAATTCCCGAAAGAACAGTAGAAATGATTACAGAAGAGCCTGCAGCAGAACCAACAGAAGAACCCAAGAAAAAGAAAGGGATCAATTTTGACTTTCTGCAAAAACTGGGCAAGGTACTGATGACAGTTATTGCAGTTATGCCTGCAGCAGGTATTATGCTGAGTATCGGTAAATTGTTCCAGATGGCAGATCTGTCCTTCCTGATGATCGTTGGTTCCACCATGGAAAACATCGGTTGGGCTATCATTACCAATCTGCATATCCTGTTTGCGGCAGCCATCGGTGGCTCCTGGGCGAAGGAAAGAGCCGGCGGTGCCTTTGCGGCGATCATTGCATTTATCCTGATCAACCGTATCACAGGTGCGGTATTTGGTGTAACAGCGGATATGCTTACGATGGAAGGTGCTGTTGTTAGTTCCTTCTTCGGACAGGAAATGCTGGTAGAAAATTACTTTACTTCCGTTCTGGGCTCTCCTGCTCTGAATATGGGGGTATTTGTTGGTATTATTTCTGGTTTTGTTGGCGGTACCGTCTACAATAAATACTATAATTTCCGTAAACTGCCTGAAGCGCTGGCCTTCTTTAACGGCAAACGCTTTGTTCCCCTGGCTGTCATTTTCTACTCCACAGTCGCTTCCCTGATCATGGCAGTCATCTGGCCGGTGGTTCAGGCAGGTATCAATGCATTTGGTATCTGGATCGCAGGCTCCTCTGCGACATCTCCCGTTCTGGCACCTTTCATTTATGGTACGCTGGAACGACTGCTGTTGCCCTTTGGTCTGCATCATATGCTGACTATCCCTATGAACTATACATCCTTTGGTGGTACATATGTGATCCAGACAGGCATCAATGCCGGTGCGGAAGTATTTGGTCAGGATCCCCTGTGGCTGGCTTGGGTAACAGATCTGATCAACTTCAAAGATGCCGGTGATATGGCAGCTTATGAAACCCTGTTAAATACAGTAACACCTGCCCGTTTCAAAGTAGGTCAGATGATCGGTGCGACAGGTCTGCTGCTGGGTATTGCATTGGCGATGTATCGCCGTGTGGATGCGGATAAGAGAAGAAACTATCGCTCTATGTTCATTTCTACAGTACTGGCTGTTTTCCTGACAGGTGTTACAGAACCTCTGGAATTCATGTTCATGTTCTGTGCGCTGCCTCTGTATGTGGTATATGCACTGCTGCAGGGCTGTGCTTTCGCCATGGCAGGGATCATCGATCTGCGTCTGCATTCCTTTGGTAATCTGGAATTTTTGACTCGTGTGCCTATGTCTCTGAAGGCGGGTCTGAGCGGCGATATTCTGAATTTTGTGATCTGCTGTGCAGCATTCCTTGCGATTGGTTATTTTGTTGCATACTTTATGATCGGCAAATTCCAGTTTGCGACACCCGGTCGTCTGGGTAACTACACTGATGAAAGTGAAGGCGAAGAAGCTGCAGCAGAAAACAAAACAAATGGCAATACACAGGCAGAACGTATCATCACACTGCTGGGCGGCAGAGAAAACATTACACTGGTGGATGCCTGCATGACACGCCTGCGTGTTACTGTAAAGGATCTGGATAAAGTGGCTGAGATTGCTGAATGGAAGGCAGAAGGTGCACTCGGTCTGATCAAAAAAGACAATGGCATTCAGGCAGTATATGGTCCGAAAGCGGATGTTTTGAAATCTGATATTAACGATATTCTGTAAAGAATTAGGATAGAGGTGGATTTATATGAAACTTCTGACATTGAATACCCATTCCCTGCAGGAAGAAAACTATGAACAGAAACTGGAGTGGTTTATAGAGGGAATCCTTCAGGAAAAACCTGACATCATTGCACTGCAGGAGGTGAATCAGACCTCTGATGCAGCAGTGGCGGAAGATATCCTTTGGGAAGGATTGTATTCGATCCCGGCACAGGTTCCTCTGAAACAGGATAACCATGCGGCACAGGTGGTATATCGCCTGCGTCAGGCAGGGGTTGCGTGTCATTGGGTATGGCTTCCCATTAAACTGGGCTATGGAAAATACGATGAGGGGGTAGCGCTGCTGAGTCTTGGCAGAAAGATCACTGCAGCGGAGGCATTCCCGATTAGTAAGGTAAATGATTATCACAACTGGCGCACTCGGGCAGTTCTCGGGATGCAGGTGGAAGGCCTGACAGACTGGTTTTACACCATCCACATGGGCTGGTGGGATGATGCGGAAGAGCCTTTTCTGGATCAGTGGAAACAGTTGGAAGAGCGGATTTCAGAGAAAAGGAGAAATAGATTTGTCTGGCTCATGGGTGATTTCAATGCACCTGATTTTGTTTCCGGACAGAGCTATGAATGGATCCTGACCAATGGATGGCTGGATACTTACTCTGCAGCATTGGAAAAAGACAGAGGGATCACCGTTCCCTGTGTGATCGATGGCTGGAAAGAACGACTGAAGGATCAGGAAGTGAAAGCAATGCGTCTGGATTATATCTTCTGTAGTCATAGGGTCTGTGTAAAATCCTTTCAAGTGATTTTTAATGGGGAAAACAGACCTGTGGTTTCCGATCACTTCGGTGTATTCATAGATACAAAGGAGAAAATAGTATGAAAAGAACAGCAGGCATTCTGATGCCTATCACAAGTTTACCCGGAAAATACGGCATTGGCTGTTTCTCCGAAGAAGCATATAAATTCGTGGACTGGCTGCAGGCAACCGGTCAGACTTACTGGCAGATCCTGCCGATCCACCCCACCAGTTACGGTGACTCTCCCTATCAGTCCTTCTCCACCTTTGCAGGCAATCCTTATTTCATCGATCTGGATGCACTGGTGGCAGAAGGGGTGCTGATGCAGAAGGAATGTGACAGCATGGATTTTGGCGAGGATGAAACGGATATTGATTACGAAGCCCAGTATAACAGCTGTTATACTTTGCTGAGAAAAGCCTATGAACGAAGCAATATCAGCGAAAATGCAATCTATCAGCAGTTTGTAAAAGAAAACGAATGGTGGCTTTCTGATTATGCCTTGTTTATGGCACTGAAAAATTTCTTTGATGGTCAGTGCTGGTATGAATGGCCCGAAGATATCCGTCTGCGTTATGGTTATTCTATGGATTATTATCGCAGAGAATTGTATTATGAAATTGAATTCCAGATGTATCTGCAGTTTAAATTTTTTGAACAGTACTGGAAACTGAAGCAGTATGCCAATGAAAAAAATATTGGCATCATTGGGGATATTCCCATTTATGTTGCCATGGACTCTGCGGATACATGGGCTCATCCGGAACTGTTCCAGCTGGATGAAAACAATGTGCCTTATGCCGTGGCAGGCTGTCCACCTGATGGGTTTTCTGCTACAGGGCAGCTCTGGGGCAACCCTCTTTACCGTTGGGAATATCACAGAGAAACAGGTTATCAGTGGTGGCTGAGTCGTCTGTGGTATGTGTTCCGCTTGTATGATGTAACAAGAATCGATCATTTCCGTGGTTTTGATGAATATTTTTCCATTCCCTATAGTGCGGATTCGGCAGTGGACGGGCATTGGGAAAAAGGCCCCGGCATCGATCTGTTTCGCTGTGTGGAACAGAATCTGGGCTGGCATGAAGTGATCGCGGAAGATCTGGGCTATGTGACAGATTCTGTCCGTCAGCTGGTAAGGGAAAGTGGATTCCCCGGCATGAAGGTGCTGGAATTTGCCTTTGACTCTCGCGATTCTGGTTCTGCCAATGATTATCTGCCCCATAATTATCCGGAAAACAGTGTAGTTTATACAGGTACTCATGATAATGAAACACTGAACGGCTGGTTTAAATCGATTACAAAAGAAGAACAGCAGATGGCGAGAGATTATCTTTGCGATCAGAGAACACCGCAGAAATTGCTCCATCAGTCCTTTATTGCACTGGCGATGCGCAGTGCAGCAAGAATGTGTATCATTCCTCTGCAGGATTATCTGGGGCTGGATAACAGCTGCCGGATCAATACACCTTCTACCATTGGCATCAACTGGAGATGGAGAGTAAAGAAGGAGCAGCTGACAGAAGAACTACAGCAGGGAATTCTGGCTACAACAATGCGTTATGGCAGAATGAACTGGAACAACCACAACGAAACGAAATAATAAAGATATATCAATTCATATAAGGAGGAATTTACGATGAAACAGTTTAATTACACAATTACAGATCCCCTGGGTATCCATGCACGTCCTGCAGGTCTGTTGGCAAAAGCAGCAAAAGCATTCCCTGATACAGTGATCATGATCCAGAAAGGTGACAAAGAAGTAAAGGCTACACAGCTGATGAAACTGATGGGCCTGGGTGTAAAGGAAGGCGATGTTGTAACAGTAACAGCGGATGGTCCTTCTGAAGAAAATGCCATTGAAGTGATGTACAACACACTGGCTGAAAACCTGTAATTGCAGCAGGAGGGGATAAGTATGATCATGATGCAGGGCAAAGGCGTCTCCAAGGGCGTCGTAAAAGGTCCTCTGTATTTTTTCCGCCGTCCGGATGCTGCAATTCGTCAGTGGCAGGTGGAAGATATGGATGCAGAAAAAATGCGTCTGGCACAGGCACAGGAAAAATCCATTGCCCAGCTGGAAGCACTGGCAGAACGCTGTAGAGAAGAGGCTGGCGATGAAGCAGCGGTTCTTTTTGAAACCCATGCCATGTTTGTGGAAGACGAAGATTATGTAGAATGTATCCATTCCTGTATGGATGAAGAAAATTGCAATGCAGAATATGCAGTACAGCAGGCAGGCGAACAGTTTGCAGAAATGTTTGCTGC
>JAFRZQ010000046.1 GCA_017442465.1 Anaerotignum sp.
ATGAATAAAGAAAGAAAAGTAAAAATGTTTCGCTTTATCGGGCTGGTATGCTGGTTTTTGGCACTGTTCATGTTGTTTGACGGTCATCAGAAAAAGAAAGCGCTGGAAGCAGAAGAAGCAAAACAGAATGCCATCGTAATGCAGACAGAAGAAAAAGAACAGACAGGTGAACTGGAAAGCACAGTGCTGTTCCCTACAGAATAAAAATGGTTTATACGGACACAGCGGCTTCCTCTGCTGTGTCTGTTTTTATATGGAAAGGAGGGGGAGTATGACAAAATTATATGAGGCAGGCAATCATGTGTTGATTTTTGCAGGATATACAGACCCTGCGGAACACCGCCATATGGCAGCCCATATCATCCTTTCCATGGCAGGGGAAATCACGGTCATGGCGGATGATAAGGAGTATGTATGCCGTGGGGTCATGCTCCCTTCGGGTGTGATGCATCAGGTAGAAACAAAGGGGAATCCTGTGATGGTTTTTCTGTATGACAGTGCAACGAATGTGGCTAAGGGGATCTCCCATGTGGAATGTCTGTCTGCGGAGGTCTGTGATGATATCACAGCGGCATTTCTGGATTTTGAAAAGACGGAAACAGAAGAGGCGTATGAGATGTTTGAAAAAAGTTTTTTGCATCATATTGGTATGGGAAATTCCACATACTGTGTGACGGATGAAAGAGTTGCAGATGCTATCACCTACATCCGTGAAAACCTTTCGGAAAAACTGCTGTGTCAAAATGTGGCGGCATCTGTGTTTTTATCAGAGGGGAGGTTTTCCCATCTGTTTCGGGAGCAGGCAGGAATGCCCTTTGCATCTTATCTCATCTATCAGCGGATCATATCTGTGTATGGGGAAATATTGCGGGGGAAATCTATCACAGATGCGGCGGTTGCGGCAGGATTTTCCAGCTCTGCTCATTTTGCGGATGTTAATCATCGCATATTTGGTCTTTCAGCAAGGAATTTCACCAAAGATATAGTGTTCCGCAAAGTACGATAGCAGGATTTTGGAAGTTTTTGTCTGATTGCTGTGATATCTTCTGAAAGAGAGACACAGGAAGGGTGAGAGAGTGAAAAAGAATGCTATTGTATATGCATCGACCCACCATGGGAATACAAAGAAACTGGTGGAGGAGATTGCTGATTGTTATGATGTTGCTCTGATCGATGCGGAACAGGTGCGGCATGTGGATTTGTCGGAATACGATATAATTGGATTTGCATCGGGGATAGATTTCGGAAAATTCTATCCTTCCGTGGAACGATTCCTGCAGGAAAATCTGCCGAAGGGGAAAAAGGTATTTTTTCTTTACACCTGTGCGAAGGTGAACAAGGGATTTACGAAAACAATGCAGGTAGAAGCATTAAAGAAAGATGCCGTTCTGCTGGGAGAGTATGGTTGCAGGGGATATAATACTTATGGACCATGGAAACTTATTGGAGGCATGAATAAAAACCATCCTGACAGAAAAGAACTGGAAGGAGCAGTAAGGTTTTATAGAACCTTACTGGAAAATCAGAAATAAAGAAAAGCCAGACGGTATCGTCTGGCTTTTTGTTGTTTTTTATTTGATGAAAGATTCACCGATCTTGAATACATCGCCGGCACCAACAGTCATTAAGAGGTCGCCGCCTTTGCAGTGTTCCTCCAGATACGCACGGATGGCATCGAAATCGCCAACATATCTGGCGGATTTGCCTGTCTGTGCCACTCGTTCTGCCAGCATTTCCGCTGTGATGGAAGGGTCCAGCGCTTCCCTTGCAGCGAAAATATCCGCAATGATGATCTCGTCGGCATCCCCGAAAGATTCGCCGAATTCATCAAACAGGAACTTTGTTCTGCTGTATGTGTGGGGCTGGAA
>JAFRZQ010000047.1 GCA_017442465.1 Anaerotignum sp.
CCCTGCAAAGTATGATAACATACTTGGGCAGAAAATCCAATCCCATCCTCCCCTTGTAATTCTTAAGATTTTCTTATAAACTGAAAAAAGAAATCTATGAAAAAAGGCTGTGAAAAATATGAAAAAGAAATTCCTTTTGTTTGATGCTGACCGTACCCTTCTGGACTTTTCCGCATCCGAAAAAAGTGCGCTGGCAAAAACCTTTGCAGAATATGACCTTCCCTTCACTCCCGAAGTCTATCAGTGGCATCTGGTGAATAACGCAAAACTGTGGCAGGATTATGAAAAAGGTATCATTGACAGAAAAACTGTACTGTATACCCGTTTTGTCCGTCTGTTCGATCATTTCGGTTACGAAGGCGATGGTGCTGCTTTTGAAGACAGTTACCGCCACAATCTGGACAACTCCTGCGACCTTTTCCCCGAAGCCATGGAAGTGGTGCAGACCCTCAGCAAGACCCATGACCTGTATATCGTGACCAACGGCGTTGCCAGCACCCAGGAAAACAGGCTCCGCGATTCCGGACTGTCACCCTGGTTCAAGGATATCTTCATTTCCGAACAGGTCGGCTCCCAGAAGCCCCAGAAGGAATTTTTCGACCACTGCTTCGCCCGTATCCCCGGTTTCGATCCCGCTCAGGCTCTCATCATCGGCGATTCCCTTTCTTCCGATATCAAGGGCGGCAATAACGCCGGCGTTGAAACCTGCTGGTTCAATCCCGAAGGTGCAGAAAATCATTCCGATGCAAAGGTGGATGTAGAGATTCGTAACCTGAAAGACCTTTATACATTACTGGCATAAAAAAAGAAGGACAATGTCCTTCTTTTTATTTTATCTGTTTTTCATAGCAGACCAGTGTTTCCCAGATGACCTGTTCAAAGAAGAACAGAGTATCCCCTGCCAGACGATATCCCAAAGAAGGGTACATCTTCTTGGCAGGCTCATTGCCTTCCCATGTATCCAGTCGAATGACCTTACAGCCCTTTTCCTTCGCCAGATTTTCTGCAAAGGCCATAAATTCCTTCGCATACCCCTTTCCTCTGCAATCAGGGCGAATGCACAGGGTATGTACCACCAGCACTTCGTCTCCTTCCCCTTCCATGGTCCAGGGAATATTGGCATATTCCGCAGGCTGGATGTGGTTCAGGTTCACCGTACCGAAAATATTACCATTTTCATCCTCACCCACATAATATGTACCCGCCGCCAGTGCTTTTTCCGCTGTTTTTCTGGTAGGGTATTTCCCTTTCACCCAGTTCGTCGTCGTGCCGTGTTCCGCTTCGTAATCCAGCACTTCGTCATATATCTTTTCCGCTTCATCCACGTCATGTATCGTTGCAGGACGGATCATAAAATCCCCTCCTTATTTCTTTCTGTAATGGGCTTCATAGATCGCATGCTTCATAGCCGTGATCTGATGCAGCTGATCCTGCAGTTTCACATGGATCTCATGGAGCTTCATCAGTTCTGCTTTTTTTGCGATCAGCAGTGCTTCTGCATTGGGAACGGACATATCATCTTCCAGTTTTTCAATTTCGCCGATCAGTTCCATACCCTCTCTTTTTGTTTTGGAAATGTCGTCTTCCATATGATGTTCCAGATGACGAGCCATTTTCATAGGGTCTTCTGCAAATTCGATCATACCACATACATTCATTGCCATAATACTGTCGTATCTGTTCAAAATCGTTGCCATAAAGTCCTTCCTCCTTTGCTCCACTGCTTTTTCTTATCTGTCACCCAGTCTCAGGCTGGGATTGGCATTCAGATCCAGTCCATCCCTTACCCCTGCCATATATTCATAATATGCCGCACAGCCGATCATAGCCGCATTGTCTGTGCAGAGGATGGGAGAAGGGATGCTCAGCACAAACCCTTCCTTTGCACAGGCTTCTTCCATTTTTGCACGCAGCGTACTATTGGAAGCAACGCCGCCTGCCAGAGCGATCTTCGTAACACCGTTTGCTTTTGCCGCCTTGATGGTCTTGCCCACCAGAACTTCCACCACAGACTGCTGGAAGCTTGCCGCAATATCTTCAGGAACGATCTCCTCGCCCATCATTTTCTGTTTATTCACATAGTTCAGCACCGCAGATTTCAGGCCGCTGAAGCTGAAATCATAGCTGTCTTCCTCCAGAAATACACGGGGGAATTTGACAGCATCGGGATTGCCCAGTTTGGCCGCCGCATCAATTTTCGGGCCGCCGGGATACCCCATGCCGATGGCACGGGCAACCTTATCATAGGCTTCCCCCGCTGCGTCATCTCTGGTTCTGCCCAGGATTTCATATTTGCCATAGTCAGAAACATATACCAGATGGGAATGACCGCCGGAGACCACCAGTGCCATATAAGGGGGTTCAAAATCCTTATTCTGGATATAGTTGGCACAGATGTGTCCTTCGATGTGATGCACACCGATCAGAGGCTTATCTGCCGCATAAGCCAGCGCCTTTGCCTCTGCCAGACCAACCAGCAGCGCCCCCACCAAACCGGGACCGTAAGTTACACCAATGGCATCCATTTCTTCCAGTTTCATATCTGCATCATCCAGTGCTTTTTTGATGACACCATCGATGTTTTCCACATGCTTTCTGGATGCGATCTCAGGTACAACGCCGCCATACAGAGTATGCAGGTCGATCTGAGAGGAAATCACATTAGAAAGTACTTCTCTGCCGTTTTTCACCACCGCAGCCGCCGTTTCGTCACAGCTGGATTCGATGGCCAGTATATAAATATCTTTTCTTTCGTCCATTTTTCCTTATCCC
>JAFRZQ010000048.1 GCA_017442465.1 Anaerotignum sp.
GGCACAGGGAGCAGACAGCCCCGGGGTGGCGGCGGCATTGACGCAGGCTGCACAGGCACTTCTGGATGTACCTGCCCATAAGGTGGCAGTCCTAAAAATGAAATAAGGGGGAATGGAGATGTTTGTCATTAAACGAAACCAGGTCGTCGTAACAGCACTGGCGGTGATGATCGCTGCAGCAGGATACCTGAATTTTCAGGAAAGCCGTGCTTCGGAAGGAAACCAGACTGCGCTGCAGCTGACGGAAGAGGGAGATGTGACAGCGTTGATGGACTATTCTGCACTGCCGGATGATATCGATGCGGCGGAGGTGGAACTGGATCCGATCACAGCAGAAGCGGCAGAGACTGCAGGAGATGGTGCGGCGGTATTTGTGTCTGCCAATACCAGTGACAGTTCAGCCTATTTTGCGGAAGCAAAACTGGACAGGGAACAATCCCGTGCCAAACAAAAGGATATCCTGAACGAAATGCTGGATAACAAGAATATTTCTAAAGAGCAGAAGGAAAAATGTACGGAAAGCATGATGGAATTACAACAGCGCATTGAAAAGGAAACCGCGGCAGAGGCAATGATCAAGTCCAAGGGTTTCCGGGAGGCCTATGTCCGCATGGATGACGAAACGGTGGATGTGGTAGTGGATAAGGATACCCTGACCGATGGGGAAGTGGCCCAGATCGAAGATATTGTAAAACGGAAAACGGGGATGGAGGCATCTCAGATCAGGATCAATACATTAAGTAAGTGAGAAACTGTTTATAAAGGGGCAAAGCCCCTTTTTTTATGCATGAATTTATGCATAATTCATTGCAAAAAAGCGGATTATCTGATATAATCGAAACATAATTATGCGTGAATATTTTGTTTGATGAAAAGCATGAATCAATATAAACAGGAGGTTTTTGATATGTCTGAAAATAAAATGAATGGTCAGATCCAGATCGCGGATGAAGTGGTAGGCGTGATCGCTGTAACAGCGGCGCTGGAAGTAGATGGCGTTGTAGGCGGCAGCCATGGCAAAGGCATCACAGAGTTTTTTGGTAAAAAAGGCCATACAAAATGTGTAAAAGTAGTGAAAGATGAAAATGATGCCGTACTGGATATGGAAATCATCGTGAAATTCGGCACAAAAGTGCAGAAGGTTGCGGCTGAAGTACAGGAAAAAGTAAAATCTACAGTGGAAACAATGACAGGCCTGAATGTGGCAGTAGTTAATGTTAGCGTTTCTGGTGTTGTGAAAGAAGCAAAAGCTGAGGAAGAAGAATAATCGGCGAACAGACGGGTCTCATGGCACATGCCGATGAGGCCCGTTGTGCGTTAATTTAGAATACGGAGGTAACAATATGAGCCGAAGAAGTGCAAGAAAGAATGCGTTTTTCCTGCTGTTCCAGATGGATTTTAATGAAGCAGCGGAATTTGAACAGGTGAAGGAAATCTTCTTTGCAGAAAAAGAAGCGCCTGTAGAAGAAGGGGATAAAGCATTCATCCTTTCTGAAGTGGAAGGCACAAGAGAACACATGGCGGAAATCGATGCCCTGATCGAACAGTCTGCAAAGGGCTGGGATCCTGAACGCATGAATAAAGTGGATCTGGCGATCCTGCGACTGGCGATTTATGAAATGAAATGGGGCGAAACACCTGTTGGTGTTGCCATCAATGAAGCGGTGGAACTGGCGAAAAAATTCAGCTCTGATGAAGCACCTGCATTCATCAATGGCGTACTGGGCAAAGCATCCCAGTTGTAAGTATGATTGAGCCGAAAGTTTTCTCGGTGGGGCAGATCAACCGATATATCAAAAATCTGCTGGAAAATGATTTTATACTGAACAGCCTTCTGGTGCAGGGGGAGATCTCCAATTTTAAGGCCCATTCCAGTGGCCACTGGTATTTCACCCTGAAGGATGCACAGGGGGCTATTTCGTGTGTCATTTTCAAGCAGGATGCGGCACAGATCCCCTTTGATCCGGAAAACGGCATGCAGGTCATTCTGGGTGGATATATCTCTCTGTACGAAAAAACAGGGCAGTATCAGTTTTATGGCGAATTTCTGCAGCCTGTAGGCATGGGTGCTTTGCAGATCGCCTTTGAGCAGATGAAGGAAAAACTGGCGGCGGAAGGCCTCTTTGACCCTGATTTCAAACGGGAACTGCCGGAACATGTGAATACCATTGCTGTTATCACATCCCCCACAGGGGCGGCGGTGAGAGACATCATCCAGATTGCAAAAAGAAGAGATTCTCGTGTGAAAATTGCTGTATTCCCCACATTGGTACAGGGGGAGTTTGCGGCGGAGGATATTGTAAAAAGTCTGAAACTGGCAAATGACTGGGGAAGGGCGGATGTCATCATCCTTGGCCGCGGCGGCGGTTCCATGGAGGATCTGTGGGCATTCAATGAGGAGATCGTTGCCCGTGCCATTTTTGCATCGGAAGTGCCC
>JAFRZQ010000049.1 GCA_017442465.1 Anaerotignum sp.
AAAAACTGGGGAAAAGTATGGTAAGTCAGTATTTCAAACAGCTGAATAATACGCTGTATCCCACTCCTGATCTGGAGGCTGCGCCCAGCGCAGGGGCAGAAGTACAGTTTTTTGACAAAGCAGAAGATCTTCCTGCGCAGATCAGGGCAGAGGTGGAAGAAGATCTGCAGGGCATAGGCCCCTATGAACTGTGGGCAGCGGTCGCGGATTCTATCGATGTTTTCGCGGAAGTGAATGATTATGACAGACAGCGAACCACCAGATATTTTACAGGGCTGCAGCTGACAGGAAAAGAATATTGTTTTGTTGATGTGGAATATAAGACAGGCGGTACCCGAATGGGTTCCGGTATGTTATTGCAGGATTTTGGTATTTCTTCTGTGGAGATGGAGGATGCACACTATACGATCCTTCATACCAATCAGGATTGCGAAGGAGAGGTACACCTGCTGCGTATTCCGAAAGAGGGCATGCTTTCCATGCGGGAAACTCCGTCCGAACATTGGGAGGATCTTTATTTTGATGCTACCTATGGCGAAACGGAAATCGTCAGGACTTTCCCTGTGAATACAGAAAACCGCATCATTGCTTTGGAACAGGCTGGCAGGGACAGACTGCTGCTGGCAAGGACAGAAAATGATAACCTGATACTGGAACTGTACGACCTGGAAGGTGATCTGCTCCATCAGCTGGATGCAGGCGTACCCCATGCTTCCGCCTATGAATGGGACACGGTGGAAATGATCCAGAGAGAGGAGCAACTGGTACTGTGGTTCAGCCTTTCCAGACGGGTGCAGACGGATGAAATGGATGAAGAATCCTTCCACTATGAAGTGGATGGTACGAAATATTTTGCTGTGGAACAGGATGAGATCAGAGAACTGCAGGCGGCAAACCACATGGATTATATCGATGTACAGAATGGGAAGATCCTGCAGATAAAAGGCCAGGGGCCGGAAAATCATCTGGCAAGACAGTTCTTCGGATATGGGTATACGGAGCTGGATATCAGCATCACAGATGAGGTTACAGGAGAACAGCTTTACCATGGCAGGCTGGCCACGGACTTTGCGGAGGACTATCATAAGCAATTGTCTGCTGTAAATATCGGCCAGCAGGGGGATCCCATTAATGAAAGTCAGGGGCGTGTGAACTGGGACAGATACCAGAACAGCAATGGGAAAGAACGCAATATTGGCAGGGCCCTGCCCCTGGAAGGCCGGTTTTATTATACAACATGGGCAGAAGGCTATCGCTGGGGCACCATGTATGGCGAGTATTATTATCACGGATAAAGGGGGGAAGAAATATGATCGAAGTAAAAAATGTATGGTTTTCCTATGAAACATGGGATAAATTCGTATTGAAGGATATTTCTTTTACCGTGGAGCAGGGTGAGATCGTCGGAATATTAGGCGCCAATGGTGTCGGCAAGACAACCCTTCTGAAAATCCTTGCAGGGTTATTGAAGCCGAAAGTATCAGAAGAAGGACAAGGCGTATTTATTGATGGTATGCCTGTGCGGGAGAAAAACGGAGATCTCGCATTCATCAGTGAAGCGGGGAGTTTTCTGAAAGACCTGACGCCAAAGGAATATGGTGCGTTTCTGGCGGATTTTTATCCTGATTTTGATATGACATATTATGAAAAACTGCTATGGTTTTTCCAGCTGGAGGATAAGCCCATTAAAAAAATGTCCAAGGGGCAGAAGGCAAAGGCGGAAGTGGCTGCAGGCATGGCGAAGAAAACGAATATCCTCATCATGGATGAACCCTTTATCGGCAAGGATATGTTCACCCGACAGGATTTCATGCAGGCTCTGGCAGGCAGCCTGACGGGAGAGGAAACGATTTTCATTACTACCCATGAGATCGATGAGATTGAAAACTTTATCGACCGTGCCATCATCCTGAAAGACTGCAAGATCGCAGCAGATGTGCAGATGGATGATCTCAGACAGCAGGGGAAAAGCCTGAGCGGGCTGATGAAGGAAGTGACG
>JAFRZQ010000006.1 GCA_017442465.1 Anaerotignum sp.
ACTGACAAAGGATAAGAAGATATCCTTTGCGGAAGCGCTGGGGGCTTATGCCAGCCTGATTTATTAAAAGGGGTGAAAACATGGAATTTACATATAAAGCGATTAAGGACGAAGTGATAAATACAGTAGTTGGTTTGCTGACAGAAAGAGAGTATAAACTGCTTCTGACAGGAAAAATGAAGGGGATTGCCGCTTTTTGGGAGGAAGAGGCAGTTGCGGTTATGCTTTACCGAACGATGGAGGAAGATGTTCTGTCTTTGGAGAAACTCTTTGTTGCAGTGGAACACCGAAGACAGGGAATTGGTACAATGATGGTCAGACAGTTATGTGGTTTTGCCCGTTCTGAGGGGAATATTTTGATGGCTTCTTTTGGATTAGGAGTGGGAGAAATCAATGCGGCGCCTTTTTTCCTTTCTTTGAAGGAGTTTTATATCAAAAAAGACGAAGGTTTTGAGGCATTGCTTTCTGCAGAAGAAGTGACTGCACTCCATGAACGCTTCGGGAAGAAGGACGCAAAGCCCCAATTATATTTTGAGCAGACAAAATCGATGCAGAGTCAGTTCGTGAAGCATCTGGAAGAGAACTATCCGCTGATCGCATGGAGCCTGGAAAACGAGCAGAATGTATACAGGAAGGATCTTTGCTGCTGTATCGCAGATCAGAATGGGATCCAGGCAGTCTGTCTGGTAAAAGGAACAGAGGAGATAGAATTGAGTTTTCTTTACGGGAAGCCGGAAAAGGGCGTACTGGCAGCAAAGGCGCTGATGGATATGGCAAGTTTGGTTTCCGCAGAAAAGGCGGCTTCTATGCGAATGGTTCTGGTAAATGAAGCATCTGTAAAGATTTTACAGCAGATGAGTGGAAAATATGAAGTGACGAAGCAGATGTATACAGCATATTATTTTGGTGGTTGACGGAAGGTGTGAATAGACATGTGCGGTGGAGGATTTGACGAAAAATTAAAACATACGGAAAGAAAAAATCATGTACTTTCTGTCCTGAATGAAACGAAAATGCATGGCGAAGAACAGATTGAAAAAAGGGAGCATTTCAGATATGGGACTGATAGCCATAAAAATGAACTGGTGAAAAGGTATCAAAAAGAAAACCCTGGCATGATCTCAGCAAAACAGGCGGAAAAAAATCAGAAAAAGAAAGTGAAAGAAGCAAAGGCATTAAATAAAAAATATAAAGAAAACCGTTTTGCTGTGATCAATGATGAAGTTGTAGATATGAAGATCGATATGAATGTTTGGGAGAATAGAGAACTGGCTGGGCTTATGACACCGGAGGCAGAGGCTGCCATAGAAGCGCAAGTTAAGGAAGCGGTTCGTCTGGAAGAAGAGGCAAAAGCGAGAAGAAAGGAAAAGTATCATACAGAATTTGAGGAACTGGAAGAGGAGGTCAACCGCTGCTTGCAGAGCTCTAAGGATGTAGGTGAACAATGGACGCAGATTTCCGGGCTCTATAATCATTTTACGACGCAAAAGAATATATACAAAACATTGTTTGAGGATCATTTTATGGAAACATATCGGCAGGTAAGGAATGCTTATGATAAGTCTCGCAGCCGAAATCAGAAGAAATCATAAAAGATATATGAAGGAATGCAGCAGGAAATTTGAAAGAAAGGGAGTGCGGAATAATGAGATACAGTGAAAGCATTGCAAACAGCATTGATACATATCTGAGAGAACAGGACTGGGAATTTACCTTTGATGAAATCGGCGGTATTTTTACCGTGGAAGCAGACCTTTCCTGCAAACTAGGTGTGGCACTGGTGGTTTATCAGGTGATGGAAGACAGTTTCCTTTGCTATACAACGATTGCAGACGAAGCCCCTGCAGAAATGAGACCTGCTGTGGCAGAATATCTGCATCGTGCGAATTATGGTCTGCCCAGAGGCAACTTTGAATTCGATTACGATGAAGGTTCTATGCATTTCAAAACCTTCTTTGAATGTCAGGATGGTAAAGTGACAGAAAAACAGCTGGAGGAAAGCATGGCGATCGGGCTGACAGTATTTGACCGTTACGGCAATGGTCTTTATGAACTGCTGAACGGCGGTTCTCTGGCAAGAAGACTGATTCTGATGGCAGAAGAACAGGAAGGATGATGACTCGTGAGTAAGATCGAGATCACATATAAGCCTCTGGAACGAGCGACCATATTGCGTGCACTTCCGCTTTTGCTGGAACAGGATGTAAAACAGCTGCAGCAGGGAACAAAAAAAGGGATCGTTGCTTTTTATGAAAGAGCGGCAGTCGGAGTATTGCTGTTTTATATGCATGAAAAGTATATCGTTATGGATCGTATTGCTGTTTCTCCGCAGTATCAGCGCCATGGTATTGGCACTGCCATGCTGGAAACAGCAGGAAAACTGGCAGAAGCGTTGAAACAGCAGCTGGTATTTTCTTTTACAGCGGAAACGAAGGAGAATCCTTTTTATCGGTTTGTGCATTCTACCGATCTCTTTCATACGGAAAGACAAAGGGGCTTTGAGGCTGTACTGCAGGAAAAAGACCTGCGGGAACTCTATAGAAAATATCCCCATGGGGCTGCGGCAGACACCCATTTCTTTGATCTGAGCAATAAGATGCAGGAGGCATTTCTTAAACAGATGGAGCAGGGATACCCTGAAATTGTGGATGAGATCAGAAATCATAATGAGGATTACAGCAGAAAACTCTGTTGCTGTGCTGTTGTGCAGGGACAGGTGCAGGCAGCCTGCTTTATCAAGGATTATGGTGCAGAAATGGAACTGAAGCTGCTGTATTCTTTACCTGAAAGAGGCGTTCTGGCGGCGAAGGCGCTGCTGCAGTCTGTCGCAAATATGGATCAGGAAAAATTGGTGCCGGTGCGTGTGGCACCTACGGGGGATGCGGCGGTAAAGATCATCGATGGGCTGTGCCCGTCCTACAAAGTGGAAAAACGCATTTATATTGCATATTATCTTGGAAAATCTGAAGCAAGGAGGTGAACTTTATGGGTGAATTTGGCATGGAAAAATTTAAAGGCCATGAGCAGCTGAAGCAGCGTTTTGAAGAACTGAAGAAAAATCCGGTGTTGAGTCAGAGCGGGTTTGATGCGCTGCAGGAAGAGGAAAAAACGACCTTTGCGATGCAGCATATGTTCATGACGGAGCAGGAAAAGCAGGAAGAACGGGCTCAGCTGAGACAGCAGTTGGGTGATTTTGTGCTGCAGCTGCAGGAAAAAAAGGAACAGTGGGAACTGGATCAGCTGCGTTATCGGGAACGGGAACTGGCGAAAAACAAGAATGATAAAACACTGGCCAAAATGAAAACCCCTGATGAGATCGCTTCTTTGCGTGAGGAACGCCACCAGAAGGCCATCAAAGCCGATGAACGAAAGGTATTCGCCGATAAGGCTCGCCATGGCTTCTATAAATTTGTCGGTGCCTTTGTAAAGATGGGCAGATGGATGTCCGGTGCGGATAAGGCGGAAAAAGAGACTGCGGAAAACCCTACTCAGGAAGTTCCCGGTTTGCTGTCAGCCTTCAAAAAACTGGAGGAAATGAAACCGAAGAAAGACGATCCAGATTATGAAGCAAAACAGAAGGAATTTCAGGAAAAGCACGGTGCTTTTTATGAGGATCTGAAAAATCAGTATGTGGAAAAAGAAGGCGTGGCCTTTGAAGAAGCAACGAAAAAAGTGGATGAAGCAATTCGCCTTCTTGGAAAGGAAATGACGGAAGAAGAACGTTTTGCTGCTATCGAGAAAGAAAAGAATCATATTCTGGAGGCGGCAACTTTTACAATGAAATTTGGTGACAGCGTGCAGTCCCATGTGGAGGGCGGCACGAAGCCCAATGCCTTCCAGTATGCGAAGGATGGTTCCAAGTGGCTGATGAAAACAAACCACAGTTGTATCGGTGCGGCGGCACCCAATGCTTCCATTATGACAGTGGCAGGCTATCAGGTACAGAAACTGGTGGATGCGGATACTGCCATTGAAGCTTTTGAAAGCAAGAGTAAAGGCGTAGGCACGGTTTCCCTGCAGCGTATGGTGGAAGGCGTTGTTTCCCGAACCAAGAAAGTAAATGGGGAAAAAGTGCCAGATCCCGATTTTGTGGATCTGTTCCGTTTTTCCAGAACCCCTGAGGCAATGACACCCGATGAACTGGAAAAAATCGAAAAACTGGCACCTCAGTTC
>JAFRZQ010000050.1 GCA_017442465.1 Anaerotignum sp.
ACGGCTGCGTTTGTTCGCCAGCACCTGTGCCGCGATCTTATCCGCATCCATTTTATTTTCAATAAAATAGATTTCCAGCTGCTGACGGAAAAATTCCGTCATGGCATCCTGAATAAACTTATTGGTGATAGATTTCTTTGTCTGGTTTTCATAGCTGGTCATGGTGGAGAAAGAGTTGATGACCAGGATCAGGCTGTCCTCTACGTCCGTAAAAGTGATTTTCTTTTAATCTTTTTTGTAGAGGGCATTATTTTTCAGATATTGGTCGATGGCATAGACAAAGGCATTCTTGACTGCTTTGTCAGGAGAGCCGCCATGTTCCAGAAAACTGGAGTTATGATAATATTCCAGTACATTTACGTGATTATTGAAACAGAACGCTGTTTCGAATTTCAGTTTATATTCAGGCTTATCTTCGCGGTCACGGCCTTTGGTTTCTGTCTGCAGATAATGGACTGCAGTCAGACCTTTCTCGCCGCTCAGTTCCGCCAGATAATCCTTGATACCATTCTTATAGCAATAGGAATAGGTTTCCTTTGTTTCTTCATCGTACAGTTCAAACAGCAGCCCTTCATTGACCACTGCCTGTTTTTTCAATACGTCCTGAAAATATTCCAGAGGAATATTGATGTCTGTAAAAACATCTCTGTCAGGACGCCATGTGATCTGTGTGCCGGTAGGATGTTTTTCCGCAGCCTCCTTCATCAGACCACCAATATTTTCGCCCTTTTCAAAGTGCAGCTGATAGCACATGCCATCACGGTAGATCACCGCATCCATATATTCAGAAGCATACTGTGTGGCACAGGTACCCAGACCATTCAGACCCAAGCTGAATTCATAGTTTTCGCCGGTATTGTTCTGGTATTTGCCCCCTGCATATAGTTCGCAGAAAACCAGTTCCCAGTTGAAGCGGTCTTCCTTGGCATTATAATCCACAGGGATCCCACGGCCATGGTCTTTTACCATGATAGACTGGTCTTTATAACGGATGATCTCAATTTTCTTACCGTAACCCTCTCTCGCTTCATCGATGGAGTTAGACAGGATTTCAAAGAACGCATGGGCACACCCATCCAGCCCGTCGGAGCCAAAAATAACCCCGGGACGCAGTCGTACCCTATCCGCCCCCTTCAGGGAAGTGATGCTTTCGTTATTATAATTAGAATTTTGTTGCTTCGTCATAGCTGCACCTTCATTTCTATTCTGGCAGACCCAATATGTTGAAAAAAATACAGTCTGCTCCACAATATCTACTTTAACAGTATTTGCCGCAGGCTGTCAAGGGAACACATGGATTTTCCCGTTATGCTTCCCAAAATAGATTGCAAAAAAACATACCCATTGGTATAATATATTAGTTATATGGGGACGTACTCAAGTGGTTGAAGAGTTCAGACTCGAAATCTGATAGGTCGGGCAACCGGCGCGAGGGTTCGAATCCCTCCGTCCTCGTAACAGAAGCCTTGTCAATCGACAGGGCTTTTTCTTTTCCAATAAAAAAAGCGTCCTGCAGACGCTCTTTCCACCCGATTCAACTGCCGGTCACTCATCTCTCCTTCCGCACTGCCTTTCAACCGCACCAGGCGAGATTCATAACCAAGAAATTCATTATAACGGAAGGACTCCTTTGTGCCGTCTTCCATCATACAATAAAAATGATATGGATACAGCCACAAAACGACGCCATACCGTCTTTTCCTTGTGATATAACTGCCGTCTTTCAAAATCGAGCGTTCTCTCACAAGAATATCTGCGCCTTTCTCCAGCCCTTTCCGGCAGGCAATTACCCGCAGCCATTCATTTTTCCATTTCCTCATAATATTCCCCCTCTCAAAATTACGTTTTAACCGTATTTTTATTATAAAAAAAATAATTCCTCTTCTTTATTAATTATATTAACACGGATTTTTCGTAATTGTCAACGGTTTTTCCGTAATTATAAAAATCCCTTGCCATATTTACGGTTTTTCCGTATAATCAGAGCAAGGAGGTGATTCCATGGATGATAGAAACAGCAAAAAGATCCTGGCAAACAATATCCGTCATTACATGGAACTGCATAATAAAACAAGAAATGAAATGTGTACCGCTCTGAATGTGAAGTATACCACCTTTACCGACTGGGTCAATGCAAAAACATATCCACGCATCGAACGCATTGAGCAGATCGCCAGTTATTTTGGCATTGAAACTTCTGTTCTTCTGGAAGACCCTCTCCGCCTTCCTTCTGATGCCATCCTGTATCAGGAACGCCCCTCACGCCCCATCCCCATCATTGGGGCCATCAACTGCGGCGTTCCCCTTCTGGCAGAGGATAATATCGAAGGATACCACGAAACATCCCTGCAGGATATAACTTCCGGAGAAACCTATTTCTGGCTGCGGGCAAAAGGGAACAGCATGGTCAATGTCGGTATCCATGAAGGAGATCTGCTTCTGATCCGCCAGCAGAATGATGTAGATAGCGGTGATATTGCTGTTGTTTCTATCGATGAAAACGATGCAACCCTCAAACGTGTCATTAAAAAAGAAAATGCCCTCATTCTGCAGCCGGAAAATCCCGCCTATGAAACAAAAATCTTTATTGGCGAAGAAATAAATTCCGTGCAAATCCGCGGAAGACTGATGAAATTAGAAAAGAGGTTCTGACATTGTCAGAACCTCTTTGATTATTGAAACTTTTAAGTGGTTACAGAAATGAATGATTCAGATCATTTCTTATTCTGCATGATTTCGATTACTTTCATATCCAGATCAGCCAGTGCTTCATGACTTAGTTTAGCCAGATTCTTTGCTGTATCTTCTGCTTTTGTGCTGTTGATGCCATCGGAAACGCCGATCATGC